>NZ_JACJRY010000061.1:0-30839 GCF_014697485.1 Anabaena sp. FACHB-83
ATCTTTTTTACGCAATTTTGCTCCAACTACAACAGAAATGGTTGATAAACTAATCTCAGTTGCACTCGACTTAATAAATCCTCAACATTTAAGAAACTGGTTTGCTAGTTGCTGCTACTGTACCTCATAACAGCCGTAGGTGCTGTAATGGTTAAACCTTCATCTGGAATTTCTCGCCAAAATTGGCAGCAGCGAAATAATGGTCTATAAGGGTCTCTAGATTCGCCTAAGAGTTCGCCTTCTCCCCAGATTAGCCAGGATTCTAAGAGTGTGAAATATTGTTCAGTTGGGTTGAAGTCTTGCCAAATTTTTAGGCGTTGTTCGTCTAATATTAATTTGGTTTTTTTGCCTTGGGTGATAACTTGAGACAGTCCAGATGTGCGAAGGACAAAGTATAGTCCGTGAATATAGGGGTAGGATTTTTGCTGAGGACGCTTGAGGTTAGTTTCAATGGTGTAACTTAAGCGAGAATTGAGTTGCTAGAGGTATTTGAGAGAGAATTGGTGATACGTGCTGCTAACTTCAACGCCGTCTGGTTGGAGAAATTCTAGGACGGTTTGAAAGTCTCTTAGAATTGTTCCTGGGGAATTTTGGCTAATGGTTTGCTGTTGTAGGATTTGCTTTTTATCTTCCGTCAGGGTGGGAAGTTGTTCTCGCAGATGATTGGGAACGGAGAAAAATCGTCTCATCATCTAATTTCAACTCTCATTTACAGGGTATATGAAATGCTTTATTTACAATAGTTGCAGCTTATTTTGACTTTGCAGAAATTAAGGTTTAATTGGCGATCGCCGCAGCTAAAAATCAAGGTAAGCTAGAAGCGATCGCTGTTGTGACTCTTGACTAAAAAATCAAGTTATTCTGGCTGAAGTTACTAGCGGTAAAGTTATTGAGTGTGACTAAGGTGCTGAAAGTTGCACTGCTACCAACACCATCAGCGTCAACTTGGATGAGAGTATTTGACCCAGATTGTATACCTCTGATATAACCGTTGGCGATAGGATTTGTGCCTGTGTAGTTGAAGCTGGCTAACAGAGATTGTACTACTAGAACATCATTTGTACTGCTGAAGTCAGTAATAGTATCAATTCCTTCACTAAGACTGTTAAAGACAAATTTATCATTACCAGTGCCACCAGTTAGCTTGTCGTTACCAACACCACCAACGAGCGTATCATTACCATTACCGCCAGTCAGAATATCATTGCCATTACCCCCATCAAGGATATCATCGCCATCGCCACCATTGAGGGTGTCATTGTCATCACCACCAAATAAGTTATTATTGGCGCTGTTACCAGTAATGGTATTTCTCAAAGCATTACCAGTACCATTGATGGCATTGCTACCAGTGAGAATGAGGTTTTCTAAATTGTTGCCTAATGTCCAAGTAATAGCAGAACGGACGGTATCAGTCCCCTCATTGGCTAATTCTATGATTTGGTCGTTGCTGCTATCAACGTAGTAAGTATCATTACCAGCACCGCCAATCATCAAGTCATCGCCTACACCACCATCAAGGGAATCATTACCAACACCGCCATCAAGGGTATCGTTACCTGCATCTCCTTTGAGGGTGTCATCATTGTCGCCACCAAACAGCTTGTTATCAGCAGTGTTACCTGTAATGCTGTTTTTCAGGGCATTTCCAGTACCATCTGTGGCAATGTTGCCAGTTAAGATCAGATTTTCTACATTGTCACCTAATATCCAGGTGACACTAGCACGGACAGTATCAGTTCCCTCATTGAATACTTCTGTGATTTGGTCGTTAATACTATCAACGTAGTAAGTATCGTTACCAGTACCGCCAATCATTAAGTCATTGCCAACACCACCGTCAAGGGTATCGTTGCCTGCACCACCATTTAGAGTGTCGTTACCTACGTCTCCTTTCAGGTTGTCATTGCCATCACTACCAATAATTATGTCGTCACCAACACCACCATCTAAGGTGTCATTACCTGCACCGCCATCGAGGGTGTCGTTGCCTGCATCTCCTTTGAGGGTGTCATCATTATCACCGCCAAACAGGTTGTTATCGGCAGTGTTACCTGTAATGCTGTTTTTCAAAGCATTCCCAGTACCATCAATAGCACTGTTGCCAGTTAAGATGAGGTTTTCTACGTTATCGCCGAGAGTCCAAGTGACATTGGCTCGAACTGTATCTGTACCTTCGTTTACTGCTTCTGTGATTTGGTCGTTGCTGCTATCGACGTAATAAGTATCGTTCCCAGCACCACCAAACATTAAGTCATCGCCAACACCGCCATCTAAGGAATCATTACCTGCACCAGCATTTAAGGTATCATCACCCTCTTTACCATTGAGGGTGTTACTGCCACTATTGCCTGTAATGATGTTGTTGAGTGCATTACCTGTACCTGAGATGTTGCCTGTACCAGTTAAAATCAAGTTTTCTACATTTTCGCTGAGTGTATGGCTAACTGAGGTGCGGACAGTATCAGTTCCTGACTCTAGGTTCTCAAATACTTTGTCGCCACTGTTATCAACAATATAGGTGTCATCGCCTAATCCACCATTCATGGTATCTGCGCCGCTACCACCATCCAGGGTATCGTTACCTGCTAAACCAGACAGGTTATCATTGCCACCTAAACCCTCGATAATGTCGTTGTTGGATGTACCGATAATGGTGTTGTTGCCAGATGTGCCTGTGAGGTTGCGAGTGTTAATGGTAAAGATATCACTAGCGATCGCACCCTGGCTATCCGTAGCCACTACCTTAATATTGATGATGCCGACATCACTCAGGCTAGGAGTACCACTGAAAGTACTAGTGGCGGGGTTAAAAGTTAACCAGCTTGGTAGCGGTGATTCATTTGCTAGGGTAGCTGTGTAGGTGAGGCTGTCGCCTGCGTCTACGTCTGTGAAAGTGTTAGCGGGAAGGGTGAAACTGAAAGGACTTTTTGCACCGATGGTTTGATCAGCGATCGCACTTCCTAATATTGGTGCATCATTAGTATTAGCCACTGTCAAAGTGAAGATATCACTGACACTTGCACCAGATTTATCAGTGGCGTTGACTTTGATGTTCAGCGTACCAACTTCACTGTTACTTGGTGTACCGCTAAATGTGCGGGTTGTGGTGTTAAAGCTTAACCAACTTGGTAAAACTGCACCATTTTCTAAGGTGGCAATGTAGGTGAGGATGTCGCCTGCATCTACATCATTAAAGGTATTAGCGGGAATTTGGAAGCTAAAGGCACTGTCTTCTGTAGCTGTTTGGTCAACAATTAGGTTAGCAACTACTGGTGGTTGATTGAGTTTTTGGTTGCCAAAGTCAAGTTCACTAGCAACTTGCCCAGCCGTGAGGGTAACTGTATGGGTTAATCTGACTGAACCACTCGGTAAGTAAAGTGGATCATCGCTGGAGTTGTTATTAGGGTTGGAATTGCCAGAATTTGTTGGTTGGCTGTTAAGGTTGAGGATGGCTTCTGCCAAAGCTAGTAGATTTACTCGTGGGAAGTTCAAACCAGTGTTGTTGACATTATCGTTTTCATCATCGCCGTCATTTATAAGGTCACTGGTATTATCTAAGAGGCTGCGGAATTCACTCAGGGTAAGTTCTCGTCCGAGTTTTTCAGAGGCAATTTGTTGTGCTAGTACCGCAATACCAGAGATGAAGGGGGTTGCTTGAGATGTCCCGCCCATTGACTGTGTACCACCTGTAGCATTCGCCCCTGTAATGAAGATACCAGGAGCAAAGACATCTAACAAAGTGGGGTGGCGTTGGGAGAAACTGGCGATGCGATCGCCACCAGTAGTATAATCAGTTGCTCCACCACTAAAGGTTTTGTTACCACCAAAGTTATCTGCCCAAACTGCACCTACAGCAATGGTATTGGGGTCGGCTGCGGGGTAAGCTATTCCGGGGTTGCTGTTGAATTGATAGAAACTGTTGCCTGCGGCTGCCGCAATTATAATGTTTTTGGAAGCGATCGCTGCTAATTCATCACCAATACCATAGCGGGGATTGCCTGTAGTCCAGTTTTGGCTATCTCCTACAGATAGATTGACAGATGCGATGTTATATGTATCTGCGTTTTGGTTCACCCATTGGAGGGCGGCTTCTAGGTCTGAGAAGTAACCAGCACCGTTGTCTTTGAAGACCTTCAGGGCGATGATGTTGGCGTTGGGGGCGATGCTGGCGGCGATGCTGGCGATGTGTGAACCGTGTCCGTTTTTGTCGCTTGCGTCGTTGTCGTTGTCGGCGAAATCGTATTGGTAGATGATGCGATCGCCTATGCCATCATTATTGTTATCTGCACCGAAGAAGGGATGATCTACGTCAATGCCTGTGTCAATGATGACAGTGGTGTAACCTTGACCTTTAATATTGGCAAAGCGGGTATCTGCGAGGAAGTCATCAAGATTAATTAAGTTAGTAGCTGTGGTGGCTTGGGTGTTGCTGGTGATGCTGAGGGGGTCACTGGGAGTAAAGATTTCCGCCGTGGATGCAGTAGTTGTAATGTTAATGATGGGGTAGGTTTGTTTCCAACCATCTTGGACGACTTGGGCAACTGTATAATTACCAGGGCGGAGATCGTTGAAGGTGTAATTACCTTGGGAGTCAGTGAGGGTGGAAGTTTCACCTGCATCTAATAGGCTGTTGTTATTGGTATCTAGGTAAACTGTCCAGCTTAGTAGGGTGGGTTCATCGTTACCTTGGATACCGTCACCGTTGACATCATTCCAAACAGTACCGCGAATTTCGGCATCATTATCTTGGATGGCGACGTTAATATTGGGTAAGGTTAAGCCGTTATAATTGTTGTCACTACTACTGATGCTGTGAGTAATTGTAGCTGCGTGATTGCCTTCTGGGGTGGTGTCGTTAACTGCGATAACAGTTATAGTTTGGGGAGTATTCCAGTTAGCAGCAGTGAAGGTGAGGGTAGTGTTATTAGTGGTAATTTGACTACCAACATTCAGGGTAATAGTGACATCAGCAGTGGGTTGAGTTTTTAAGACAACTGTGTATGTGTCGCTTGCGCCACCTTCAACTACATTAGTGCTACCGTTAGATTGTGTAATTGTTACCCCTGGAGTAACTGCACCTTGGATGGTAAAGGTGGTATTTTTCGGTTCAATACCAGCATTTCCAGCTAAGTCTTGAATGCCGGGAGTGTTAATTTGTAAGTTGTAAGTTCCGGGTGTTTGGGTGAGAGTTTCTAAGCCGTTGATGCGGTAAGTTGTTCCAGAGACATTACTAATTGTGACTGCATTAGTTATTAAGTTCGTGCCACCATCACGAGTTAAGGTAATGTCTTGATAGTTAAAGGTAGACAACTTAATAGTTTCGGAGAATTGAACATCAACAGTACCAACAGGATTAGTAACAGGTTGTGATGGAATATTTAAGAAGTTAATTAGTGTTGGTGCGGTGACATCGGCAA
This sequence comes from Anabaena sp. FACHB-83, assembly GCF_014697485.1. Classification (NCBI taxonomy): domain Bacteria; kingdom Bacillati; phylum Cyanobacteriota; class Cyanophyceae; order Nostocales; family Nostocaceae; genus Anabaena; species Anabaena sp. FACHB-83. The sequence goes on from NZ_JACJRY010000061.1 coordinate 5,421, forward strand.
AGATACTCAGAGGTATGGTGGTTGTATTTCCGGCTGCATCTACAACTTGAATTTCTAATTCTCTTGCACCTGCACCAGATAATTGTACGGTGCTATTAAAGTTAGTGCCGTTGACAGTGGCTTGTCCTAGAGATTGATTGATATTTTTATCGCGGATGTAAACTTTTAATCCTGTTTCGCCTAGAGAACCGGAAATGTTAATGGCGGTACTATTAACGCGAACTTGACCAAATTCATTGAGGATGCCTAAACTCGTATTTGTCATTGCGAGCGACAGCGAAGCAATCTCACCATCTTGTGTTCCATTCGCAATGCCGGATGGGTTAAGATTTGCTGTTACTTGAATATTGGTCGCAGCATTAGGCGCAATAGTATCTAATGTCCAATTTTCAGACAGGGAATTAGTCACAATATTTCCGGCTGTGTCTTTAATACCACTGCCCACAACTGTAAAGTTGTAAGTGCCATCAGTAGTTTGTAAAGGGTTTAAACCACTGAAGCGATATGTTGTGTTATTCAGTTGAGTAAAAGTGACACCATTGCTAATTAAATTAGTTGTGCCATCACGGGTGAGAATAACATCACTCAGGTCAAAAGTTGTGGAGTCAATTGATTTGGAAAAGGCAATATCTAGGGTAGAAACTTTAGTATTGCGGGGGCTGGTGACATCGGTAATTGATAGCAGACTGGGGGCATTTGTATCTAATGTCCAGGTAAATCCTTTTGCACCTACGCCTGTATTACCGTCGGTATCTGTGACACCTCTAGCATTAATTAAAAATGAGTATTCACCATCAACATTTGTTAAATCACCCAGGTTATTAATTTGGTAGGTAGCTGCGTCAATTTGGCTGATACTAACGGTACTCTTAATTAAATCACCGCCACCATTGCGGTTGAGGAACAAGTCGCTAAAATCGAAACTGCTGGGGTTAATGGCTTCGGTAAAGGAGACTGTAACGGTGTTAACTGGTGTTGTGAGGCGGTTGGAGGTAAAGCCAGTGATGGAAGCGACGGCGGGACGTTCACCTGTGAAAATCCAATTTTCGGTAACAACTCCTGTCCCGGAAAGTCCTTCAAAATCTTGCACTCCGGCGGCATTCACGCTCAGTTGATATTGTCCCACATTGCCTGTGATGCCTTGTAAGTTACCGATACGGTAGGTGTTGGCGTTAACTTGACTGATGTTGAGGTTATTAGTATTAACTGCAATCCCATCTAGGGTGAGGGTGATGTCACTTGCATCAAAGGTGGCTGCTTTGATGGGTTCGGTGAAGACAACATCTAAGGTGTTAACGGGAGTATTGCGGGGGTTGGGGTCAACATCAACAATTTCGCGGACTTTCGGCGGGGTTTGGTCGCCTGTGGTGTAAGTGATGGTGTAGGTTTGTGTGCCTGCTGTGGCGTTATTGTCGAGTAAATGTAAGATATTTTCGTAGATGGGACGACCTGTGGCGGGGAAGGTGCGGTCTGTTGTCCATACGTTGTCTAAGATAACTTCTGTACCATCGCTACGCAGTACCTTTTTAATTTGGAATTGTCCGTTACCAGGATCATTGAGGCGTAGATAAGTCCATCCTGATTCTACAGTGGCACTGAGTTGGACTGTTAAATCTTCAAAAGTGGCTGCACCGTCTATGGTGGCGTTGGTGACGACTTTTACGGGTGCTGTTCCACCACTGCTGAGGTAGAGGGTGTCGGGGTCGAAGTTGGCATCTTGGATATCATTGACTAGGAAGTCTGTCAGGTTGTCATCGGCGGCGCGAACTTTGCGAATTAGTTCGTGAATTTTGACTTCTTTAATTAAAGAAAGTTCAGGGTTGTTGAGTCCGTTAACGTGTTCAAAAGTGGCATTGTATTCGATGAATTTGCCTTGCAGACTTGACTTGAGTAACCAGTCAGCGACGGCGGTTTCTCCGGCGGCGATGTTGCCGAAGTCTACTGTGAGAGAAGGGGTGATATCATTGCCGTTAACTTGAGAACCGATGATTTGGAAGTCAATCAGCAAGCCTTTTTCATTTTCGATGATTTTAGGTTGGGCGGAAGTGATGCGGAGGTTTTTTGCATCGCCTTTACCTTCGTTTTTGACCAGAACACCAAGGGAGAAGGGGACTGATGTTTCAGTTTGGTCGGTGAAGGGGTCATCACCGTAGACGTTGCGGGATTGAAAGTAGTCGAGGTAGAGTTCGGCTTGGGGATAGACTGTGATGGGGGTGGAGAGTAAGGGGACGGTGATGAGTTGACCGTTTTCGGTATAGGAGAGTGTACCACCGATGCTGTATTGGGTGGGAATTTCCAGGGCAGCGAGGTTGGTGGGGATGAATGTCCATTGTGCGCTACCGATACCTTCATCTTGGGGGGTGTTGGGGTTATCGCCAGTGAGGATACCAGTACCGTCAACGGCGGTGATGTTTTTCAGGATGGGGTTGGTGATGCCGAAGAGGTGGTTGACTACGTTACCTTGTGCGTCTTTGACTTGCAGTGTGACAGTGAGGTTTTCCAGGTTGGTGGTGTTACCGTTGTCGATTTCGAGTTCGCCCAGGAAGGCGGAACGGGTCATTACCGCGTCTTGATCTATTGTGATGCGAACTTTGGCGCATACCCCGCTATTATCTCCCTCTAAAGCTTTTTGATACTCTAAGTTAACTGCTTCTAGTCCAGCAAAAATATCACTGTAACCCTCAGATTGGGTTTGCTCAATCGCAGCGTTTAAAGATGTGAGAGTGCTAGATAGTTTTTCTAAGTCGATAAAATCTTGACTTTGACCATTAGGAATTTGAGACTGGTTATAAATACTTAACTCGAAATAATCTACTGTACGATTCCAGCGTTCAATCAGTTTAACTAAATCACTACCTGTTAATGAAGTAGGAAAAGAAGTATTGAGGAGTTCATTACGTTCTGTGTCTGTAATTTTGGCTTCATCTGCTGTTGTACCTTGAATACGAGTAAAGAATGTGGATAACCAGTTCTGGAGGAGAGTTTCATTCTCACTGCCCACGTTTAACCAAACTTCATCGCCAAAAAATGCTAAATAGGCATTGTATACAGATTGTACCCGTTCTCTGTATTGAGCAATTCGGGCTAAACCTTGGTTAATTGGAGATGTAGAAGCAGTTGTTCCAAGATTACTGACTGATAGAGAATTACCACCTAACAGGGGATCATAGCAGAAGTCATCTAAACAAAGTAAAATGGACGGAATACACAATGGAGGAAACACAATTCCTCCTATTCCTGTTAAACATCCTGTCCAATCTTGCCAATCTCCCTCTCCATCTCCAAATCCAACCAAACAAGAGAATATTGTAGCTCCTGCACCGATTCCTCCAGGAATGCAACCAGCTAAACCCAAAGCTACACAAATACTAGCTTGTAAATTCTTTTCTTTACATGGATCACAATCAGAAGGCTGGACATTTATGGTAACAGGAAATACTCCTCCAGAAGACCTTCCATAAGGAACATAAAAATCTCCAGGCGAAGTGGGGCAGTTACCTTCTACGTTGAGAACTGGAATAGGAATAGCACGCTTAATCTGTTGTCCAGCACATTCGTAATAATAATCTAAATCGGCTGAAATTTTACAATCAATTAATGGATTAGCAAGGGTTGCTAATTCACTTCTGTTTACAGTAATAGTGTCAAAATCAGCAATCCGCGTAATTTTTACAGGAATTGTAATCGAACTTTTTGCGCCTAGTGTACCGATATCCTGAATTAGTGGTTCAATCTTATAAAAAGGATGATTCCCAAAGTTTAGATTAATATCATTAGCAGCAATTAATCCGTGATTGGTTACAGTCATGTCAATTTGTGTCACTTGACCAACAACTTGTAAATCTGCCACGTCAATCAATGGGGGATCAATAACCACTGTAGGAATCGGAACATTTGTTTCAAAAACACTTTCAATACTAATTGTGTATCTATCTTCGATTTCTGTTGGCGTAACGTTCCAAATATATCTAACCGTCTGACGCGACAGAAAAGCATTAACATTTTCAATTTCGCCTGCATCAAGCTGTATCGTCTGACGATAAGTTTCGTGATTCTCTGCTGTGACTTCAAGCTTATAAAAGCCCTCATTAATATTCGATAGATTAATTACTCCTGCTGCATCTGTTACCGTAGTTGCAATTACTTCATTAGTAAAATAATCCCGCAGAGTAACAGTTGCATTCGCTAACTTGGGTGAACCTTCAGCAAAATAAGTTAATTCATCAGCCGTATTAATCCTTATTTCCCCAATCGCATCACTCACCGCCCGGAAATTAAAGGGAAGCGATAAATCTCCATCATTCCCCGCAGCATCTAATAAAATATTGCCTTTATATTCAGTTAAGGCTAAATCTGCTTCTGGAGTCAGCAATAACGTTACCTTCGTTGACTCGCCGGGCGCGAGAGAATTAATCTTTGTCGGTGATGCTAACTTCAACCACGACGCATCAGGAAGCAATACCTCAATATTTTCAGCAACCGCACCACCTTCATTTTTCACCTCAAACTCTACCGCCGTTTGATTTCCTCGCAACATTCCACTGCTGACGATATTAGTTGAAGCTACCAAACGCGGAACAATTCTTTCTAAATTAACGCTAACTGGTAAAGTTGCTGTTACTCCTTCCGCACTTGTCAGCTTAATATTAAATGTGTCTTGGGTAATTACAGAATTATTGGGTGCTGTAATCGTATAACTAATAGTATTGTTGCCCGAACCTGCTAATGTAGCCGGGGTGTTAACTTGAATATTCCAATTACTCGGCGCACCTTCTACTGTGTAGGTAAGTCCATTCAAATCTACATCTGTCAGGTTTTGTAAATTCACCTGTGCAGTAAATGTGTTATCCGCAATTACTTTATGAGACACACTATTACTAGCAAAACGCATTCCTAACAGCTTAAAGCTGTCTTCTGCTGCTGTATCTTCACCGGGATTATTGGGGAAATAAGCATTAATTTGATAATTTCCACCTTCTCCCGCCAAGGGTTTAAATGTGCTGGTAAAATTGCCATTTCCATCAGTAAATGCTGTTAACTCTCGCACAAAGCCGTTATTCTTAACTGCAATGGTGACAAATTCAAAGGGTATAGGTGAATTATCCCCATTACTTAACGCTTGTCCCTTGAAAATAACTGATTGTCCAGCAATGCCTATTTCTGTATCTGTGGAAACTATAGCCCGATAAGCAGCCGCAACGGATACTGGGAGAATAGTTGTATTGTTATTATCGCCAATACTTCCACCTTCATTAATAGTATTGGTGGCATCAGTTTGAGCGATTAAATAATATTGTCCGGTGGTTCTGGGAACAAAGAAAGCAACATTCCTTTCATAAAATTGCCCAACAGGAATTTCCCCTTTAAATTGAAATTCGCCTAACAGGGTATCGCTACTATCTAACTTATTATCAGTCGATAAATAAACTCTGTCTATTGCGGGAGTTGCTTCGGTTGCTGTCGCTTGTGCTAGTCCTTTATTTTCAACTTTATAGCTGAAGAATGCTTGCTTTCCTGTTAATAAAGGTGTGGTTGCACTTAAATTAGAGACAACTAAATCCGGTACATTAATATCTGTCACCGTCAGGTTGCGCGAACCACTACTAAACCCTGCGGCTGATGCAGTAATGATAACTGGTTGCGCTCCATCTGCGACACCATCATCAACTGCATTAATGTTAAAGGTTGCAGAAGCTTGATTAGCTAAAATGGTGACTTGGGTGGGAACTGTCGCTTCCGTTGTATCGCTGGAAGTCAGAGTAATAACTAAATCTTGATCTGTAACAATATTACGAGTGACAGTTCCTATGGCGGCGGCGTTCCCGGCATTTTCAGCAACAATATCTTTGTTAATTGAGACACCCAAGGTTGGTGCTTGTCCATTATCCACTATCGTCAGGACTGCTGTACCTTGTGTGCCAATTGTCGCACCGCCTGTGGGGTTGGTGAGGCTGAGAGTGACGGTTTCATCTGGTTCAAGGTTAATGTCGTTGTTGACGGGGATGAAAACTGTCTTGCTGGTTTCTCCCTCAGCAAAGGAAATGGTTATCGGTGTATTGTTATAGTCGCTGGGTGCTGTTGCTGTACCGTCAGTTAAATTAATAGTTGCACCGACTACGCCTGTTAATCTACCTGTGCGGGTAACGGTAACGGCGGTTACAGCTTGCCCATTCTCCCGTACACTAAAGTTAGCCGCACTAAAGGCCAGTGCCACATCATCATCGAGAATTTTAACAGTAGCACTACCTTGATTCCCAATAGTTGCACCACCAGTGGGGTTAGTCAAGTTAATGCTAAAGGTTTCATCGCCCTCAACTTTAGAGTCATTGCGGATGCGGATAGCGTTACTTCCCCCCAAACTGGCTGACTCTACAGTGATAACTTTACTCGTCTCACCGTCAGCCAAGGTGATGTTAAACGCACCATTATAAAAGTCGTTATTAACGGAACTCGCCGCACAACCGCACCCTGTAGCAGTTCCATCGGTAAAGGTAATAGTTGCGCTCACCGCCCCGGTTGTCCGTCCTGTGCGGGTTACAATGATGTCCGTAACCGCAGTTCCATCTTCACGGACGGTGTAATTGGCTGTACTAAAGTTTAGCTGAACATCATCGTCAGCGATCGCCACTACCGCAGTATTTTGACTACCAATTGATGCACCACCTGTAGGATTAGTCAGGCTGAGATTAATTGTCTCCGTTCCTTCAACTACAGTATCGTTGACGATGGGAATGGTGATAATTTTTGGTGTATTGTCGCCATTGGCGAAGGTGACGGTGATGGGATTATTGTTGTAATCTTGAGGTGCTGTTGCACTACCATCATCTAAAGAAATTGTCGCAGTAACTTCCCCATCACTTCCCCCAGTACGGGTAATAGTCACCGCCGTAATTGGCGTACCATCTTCATTGACACTGTAAGTTGCATTACTGAAGGCTAGAAACCCTTGCTGGGGTGTGTCGTTATTGATAATCGTCAGTGTTGCAGTATTTTGATTACCAAGAGTTGCACTACCAGTGGGGTTAGTTAACGTGAGGTTGATGGTTTCATCGCTTTCAAATTGCGTGTCGTCAACTATAGGGATGGTGACAATTTTGGAAGTTTCACCATTAGCAAAGTTAACAGTAATCGGCGTATTGTTGTAATCTGCTGATGCTGTTGCAGTGCCGTTACTGGGTGTTAAAATCACGCTAACTGCGCCATTACTACCACCAGTGCGGTTAAGGGTGACAGCAACAATAGGCGTGCCATCTTCATTGATGCTATAATTAGCACCACTAAACGCAATTATTCCCGGTGCAGCATCGTTATCAATAATAGTTAATGTTGCGGTATTTTGTCCGCCAATGGTTGCTCCATTTGTAGGATTAGTCAGGGTTAAATTAATCGTTTCACTTGGTTCAAATATTCCATCATTAACAATAGGAATATTCACCGTTTTAGAAGTTTCACCATTAGCGAAATTAACAGCGACAGTATTACTGGTATAGTCTTCTGGATTTGTCGCTGTACCATTACTTAAGCTAATAATTGCGCTAACTGTACCATCACTTCCACCAGTACGAGTAACAGTAACAGCAACAATTGGTGTGCCATCTTCATTAATGCTGTAGTTGGCTTGAGAGAATGCTAAAACACCAGGAACAGCATCATTATCAATGATGGTTAATATTGCTGTTTTTTGACTACCTAATGTTGCCCCATTTGTCGGATTTGTGAGAGTTAAATTAATCGTTTCATTAGCTTCATAAACGCCATCATTGATAATAGGAATCGTGACTATTTTGCTGGTCTCTTTATCTGCAAAATTAAGGACAATATCCTGATTATTGTAATCTTGTCCTGCATTAGCTGTACCATTGGTCAGAGAAATAGTAGCACTGACTGAGCCATCACTTCCCCCAGTACGAACGACGGTGACGGCAATAACAGGAGTACCATCTTCATTGACACTGTAGGTAGAGCGATTAAAAGCTAGAGTACCGGGTACAGGAACATCATTATCAACAATGGTGAGGACGGCTGTATTTTGTCCTCCCAAAGTGACACCAGCACTAGGGTTAGTTAGGGCAAGGTTAATGGTTTCGTTGGGTTCAAAGCTGCTGTCATCAACGATGGGAATGGTAACAATTTTGCTGCTTTCCCCATCATTAAAGGTTACAGAGATAGGAGCATTGTTGTAATCTGCTGGGGCTGTTGCTGTACCATTGGTTAGGCTCAGGGTAACGTTGATTTGACCAACGGTGCTACCAGTGCGACTCAGAGTAACTTGGGCTGTGCCATTTTCGTTAACACTATAAGTCCCACTGCTGAAAGCAACTTGATTAACTGGGGCAACATATTCAAAGGCACTGGAAGTAAGATTTAATCCGGTGACATTTTGGAAGATAGCAATTAATTCATCCGGTTCGCTACCAGCTTTGTCAATGTAGAGATTAGTATTACTACCAGAGACTTCTAGCCGATAGTTACTGGCTGAACCTTGTAACTGAACCTTGTCTTCATTGGGGTTAAAGTCCGTGATGGTAGCGTAATCATTACCGCCATTAGTAGAAGTATTGCGATCGTCGTAGTAAATGTTGGCACTATCGCCTAAGATAATGCGATCGCTCCCTGCTCCTCCACTTAAGTTATCTCGCTGACCGATTCCAGGGTTTAAACTATTAGCATTAACTCCAATGATAGTATCATTTCCCGCCTCACCAAAGAGTTGGTCATTCCCCGCACCACCAACGAGGGTGTCATCGCCTCCACCACCTAACAAACTGGCATAACTGGAACCACTGACATTGATGTTATCGTTGCCTGCCCCACCTTGGAAATCGAATTGTTCTACTCCCTGTACTGTTCCCCCTGTGGAGAAAGTGCCAGTCCCATTGCTATCTGTGTAGGTGAGGCTCAAACCTGCATTGCCAGAAGTGAAAGCCAGCGTATCCGTCCCTGCACCACCAATATATGTATCGACTTCGATGGTTTCGCGGTCAAACCAAATCCCTAAGTTATCGTTGCCATCGCCACCATCTACGATGTCATTGCCTGCACCACCTGTCACTCGGTCATTGCCTGCACCACCATTAAGGTTATCGTTGCCTGCTTCACCGTAAAGCAAATCATTTTCAACACCACCAATGAGGGTGTCATCTCCGCCACCTCCACGCAACTCCGCATAACTGGAACCACTGACATTGATGTTATCGTTGCCTGCTCCACCTTGGAAATCGAATTGTTCTACTCCTTGTACTGTTCCCCCTGTGGAGAAAGTGCCAGTCCCATTACTATCGGTGTAGGTGAGGCTCAAACCTGCATTGCCAGAAGTGAAAGCCAGCGTATCCGTCCCTGCACCACCAATATATGTATCGACTTCGATGGTTTCGCGGTCAAACCAAATCCCTAAGTTATCGTTGCCATCGCCACCATCTACGATGTCATTGCCTGCACCACCTGTCACTCGGTCATTGCCTGCACCACCACTGAGGTTATCATCCCCCGCCTCACCAAAGAGTTGGTCATTCCCCGCACCACCAGTTAACGAATCATTACCCTCATCCCCTTCGGCATAATCGTTGCCTAAACCACCGATGAAAGTGTCATTGCCAGCACCACCACGAAAATCAGCATAATTTGCTCCTGACAAGTCAGCAAAATCATTACCTGTATTGCCCCGGAAGTAGAAGTTTTCAATACTGCGGATTGTTGTCCCAGCCGAAGTTGTGCCATTGTTGGGGTCGGTGTAGTTAACTGTTAATGCCGTAGTAGTAGCATAAAGTTCTAATTGGTCAGAACCTGCGCCACCAATAATGGTATCTGCTTCGGCATTTTCACTGAAGCTATCATTACCATCTCCCCCATCTAAAATGTCATTTCCCGCCTCACCATAAAGTCGGTCATTCCCCGCACCACCAGTTAACGAATCATTACCCTCATCCCCTTCGGCATAATCGTTGCCTAAACCACCGATGAAAGTGTCATTGCCAGCACCACCACGAAAATCAGCATAATTTGCTCCTGACAAGTCAGCAAAATCATTACCTGTATTGCCTCGGAAGTAGAAGTTTTCAATACTGCGGATTGTTGTCCCAGCCGAAGTTGTGCCATTGTTGGGGTCGGTGTAGTTAACTGTTAATGCCGTAGTAGTAGCATAAAGTTCTAATTGGTCAGAACCTGCGCCACCAATAATGGTATCTGCTTCGGCATTTTCACTGAAGCTATCATCGCCATCGCCGCCATTTAGGGTGTCGTTACCTGCACCACCGAAGAGACGATCATTACCAGCACCGCCATCAAGCGTGTCGTTGCCTGCTAACCCATTCAGGGTATCATTACCACCCAATCCTTGAATAAAATCATCTCCGGCTGTTCCTGTAATATTGTCATTACCTGCTGTGCCGATAAAATCTTGCTTTTCAATCTCAACAACCTGCCCATCCAGCGTAATTACAGCATGATCATCTTCCGCTTTTAAATACTGCAACTGCCCACTAGAAAGACTTTCCCCTTGTACCAACGCCGAGAAAATCGCTCCCTCATCCCCAGCACTATCACTATTGTTCAAAACACTATCAACTCGATGCCCAATTTCCTCTAGTAACAACCCAACAAGATTCTCTGGATTTGCCTGATTCGCTTGCAAAAACTCCCAAGACAAGTAAATTTTATTAGTAAATGCGCCATAAGCCCCATTCGCACCATTGATATCTGCTGCATTACGAATGGCTATCGTGGGAACGATACTCAAATCTCCTGCTAACCATGCTGTTTTTAAAGAGTCAGCATCTGCCGTATCTCCAAAAGCTACTGCGATTTTTTGAGTAAATTCTGGTTCACCAGCAAAAGCCTGTAATCTTTCTTGCACTAGAATCAGAGCTTGTTCTAGAGAACTGAATATATTTGTATCAATGCTTAAGGGAGACTCTACAACTAGATTGTTAGGAAGAATGTAAGTATTATTCATATTTTTTAGGATAAAAGTAGTTTTAAAAGAGTCATGAAAAAACTGTGTCCGTAACTGAGTGAGGGTCACGGGCAGGTAGATTTAAAAAATTAGCGTTGGAGAGGTTAGACTACTAAAGATATGAGAATTTTGGGGATTGAAATGTTTTGGAGCGATCGCAATCCCTAACTCAAAGCTTTATTAGTCGAGGCTTTTATTCTCAAATTTTGAAAATCAATAATATAGATTTATTCACTTCATAGAGATTAACTCGCTTTTTTTTGGGTTGAAATTAGTGATTAATCAATACTTAGGGAACAAAACAGTTAGCTGCTCTCAATATCTACATCCAACAAAAAATCAGACGCAGAAAATAACGAACGTTAATACAATGTTCGTTCATAATGTACTTATAAGACAGCTAAAACCAACTTCAGCAAATCCTATCACTATTTGTAAATTCAATTTAGTATTTTTACGTAAAGTTTATATATTTTCTTAAAGCAAAATCTAAGTGTTTTTTCTATGGTAAATAAATAATAATCGGAGCTTTTGCTATCTATTCTCTAGAAAATACCAGCAATTAGGCAGCTACTACATAAAAATTTCACAATTAAATGCAATTACTTGCAGTATGCGATACCGTAGGTGGGCTACACCAATGCACCCTGCTAATTGAGAAGCGATCGCCAATGGTAGAGTTTAGGCGATGCCATAGTATTTTGCTAACTGAGAAGCGATCGCCAATGGTAGAGTTTAGGCGATCGCCTTTTCAACCAACTAAGAATTATTTCGGTGTAATCGTCCCATCGTTCTGAGCTTGTCTAATCGCTCGTTTCAAAATTAACACCGCCATTTGAGACAAAGAACGCTCCTCTGCATCCGCCAATTGTTGCAGAGCTTCTTTGTCTACTTCTTCCATGTAAATAGTTACAGTTACTTTTCCCATATCACCATCATAAGCTATTTTGTGTCTTTTTCTATTAAACACACTAAGACGCATAAATTAACATAAAAATACAGCTGGTTTATGTATAATTACTGATAAGTCAAAAGCCAGCCTCGAACTTTCCTACGGCTCAAGCTGGCTTTTGGCCCCTCTATTCAGGAGTCATATACAATGTTAAACCCTGTTCGCTATAAAACAGATGAACACAGAGCTTATCAACAAGCTTTAAATGATTTTGGCATCACCGAATTACTAGCAAAGCTCAAAAACTACTCTGATGCAGACTTTGACAGCACCTGGATGCAACTCCAGCAGCAAGAAATAGAAACTCTAGCTGCAATTTTGATTTCTGCGTTAACTCACAGCATCAATGGTAAATTGATTGCCGCTTATCTCCATCTCATCCGTCACAATCACCAAGATATAGCCCCAGGTTTGATTAACCCTTCTCTGCGAGACGCTACGCGAACGGCTTCTCCTAACGGAGACGCTGCGCGAACGCTCAGGGTTAACCTCAAATACCCAGACACATCTATTGAACTTCCCGCTAACTTTCCTGATGTAGCCAAAACACCCAGATTTTTATATGGCGATCGCTTGCGTTGGCTTAGTAATGAAAGCGATACTGACTGGGGTATTGTCATTGGTCGATTTTATAGCTTTGCTTCCCACCGTTGCACCTGGAGTTGGTGCTATCTAATTTGGTTAAGCAAAGATTGCCCTAGTGCTGCTTGGACATCTGCCGATATTGCTTGGGAAGAAGATTTAGAACCAATGGATGAGGAGACACATTTATGAATCCTCATCCACTCAAGCAGCGAGAGCAAGATTTAATGCAACTGTACAGTTATTGTCAGTTGGGTATGACTCCCAAGCAGTTTTATACCAAGTGGCAGGTGAACCACGAAGAAATGGCGCAGATTTGCTCTCGCTCCCTTTCCACCGTGCGACGCTGGTTTGCAAGAGGTAAAAACTACCGTCGTCCTATGCCAGCCGATTTACGCCACCTGGCTCTGATGAACTTTCTACTAGAACACTTTGAGGAGATTCCCGAAGAACTGTTGAAGAACCTGTGTTTCCCAGACGAAAGTGAGTAGAAATTGCATCTAATTGCAATATCAAAATGATATTTCTTGCCAGCCTGTGTCACAGTAGGCTGGCTTTTATCTTGGAAATTACAGATTTTACCAGGAGAATTTCATGACTTATCTTGAAAAGCTCAATCCTTGGTGTATAGTCAGGCTTTTACCCAATATGCAGAACCAGATTGTCGCTTGTTTTCGCCGTCGCAGCGATGCCGAAGCTCATCTACAAGTTTTGCGCCGACTCATTCCTGGTGTCAGTTTTACACTGATTTTCAATGTGGGATTAGAACAGCGAGACCTAACTGCTTGAAATTAACGGTAGGAATGTCTAGCGATCCAAATGATCCAAATAAACTGTATTGGTGCGATCGCCGATCGCAAACATCAGCATCAAAAATCTAGCCGATATGGGGTAACGCTAGTAAAAGGCACTATAACAACTATGGATCAGCATTACTCAGCCTACTTAAAGTTGAGCGATCGCCACTAAAGATTAGTTTTAGTCAACTAGCCAATCAACCCAAATAACTAAAACATTAACTCAAAGGAGGTTTCAAAGCTGAAACATACACCTGTAATTTCTGCTGTATTTCCCAATGTCTAAAATATGGCCAACATTCTGCAAGCGAAAGTCTCAATTGAGGGAACTAGAACACTTGCCATACACCACTTTGGAGTTGATGCTTTGCCATTGGAAGCTAAAGAAAAAGATGGTGTAGCAGGTAATAGCCCTAATGAGTGGAAAAAGACTGTTCTCATGGATGAAGAACGCCAATTGTTTTTACTACCAACATACTTTTTCGGTTGCATTAAGTATGGCGGTAAAACTGTGAAACGGGGTAAAGGTAATTTACTTGCAGACATTGCCAGTACCCTGCAAGTCATGGATGACCAGATTTATATCTGTAATAGCAATAGCGACAGGCCAATTAAGTTACCTGATCCACCTCAAATAATTGAAGCCGGAACTATCAAACAGGAGAAATTACCCGATAGCTATGTCGAAGTGATTGGTGTACGTAACCCATCTACTAAAGCGAGAAACATTCGCTATCGTGTGGCTGTGAAACCTGGATGGCAATGTTCATTCACCATTCTTTGGGATTCGGTTGTTGTTGATCGAAAGTCATTAGAGACAGCAATTATCAATGCCGGAACTCTTGTAGGTGTTGGTGATGGTAGACAAAGCATTGGGTACGGAAGATTTGAAGTGACCCGTTTTGCCATTCTTTAATACATGGTCTGTTCTGTTGTGTCCAGTCCAGTTGCGTCTAGTTACGTTGAGTCACGTCATGTTATGTTATACACTCAACTTTATCTACAAATTAAGCAACGTCGTCAACATCCTAACCTCCCGGTGTACTGGTGGAAACGCCAACCTCAAGAACAATGGGAATTGACACGTCAACGGATTTACCAGCGAGATCGTGGTGTTTGTCAAAGTCCATTTGATGCGCCTCCCAAAATCCACGGGTTATGTATGGGTGAAATCAAACTTGACATTGCCCACATCGACCACATTCGCCCGTTGTTATCTGGTGGCAGCAACCATGCTTCTAATTTAAGAACTCTTTGCCCTGTTTGCCATGCTCTCCGCCTTGATAGAAAGCATGATGGTATGAGAAGTAGTCTTGTCAAGAAAGGTTTAATCCCTGTCAATTGGAGACAGTTTGTTTGGGATTAAATTATCGGCGAGCGCATTCCGTCCACTGTAGGCGATCGCCCTATCTATACGCATTAATAATAAATTTTACCCCTTATTCACAATTAATACAGTGTTTTTCATCCCAATCAGGTACATTCATCTAGCCTCTAGTCTCTAGCCTCTATCCCCTATCAACTTGTACGAGTAATTTAATTTTGAGCATATAGCTGGCATTACTTACTCAATCTGTGCCGTATGAAAGTAAATAGGCGTTTGCTATATACACTTATTGGTGAATATTTAATTGTCTTAGGGTAAACAGGAATGAAAGGTAATTTGTGCTTACTGAATCGAACCGCCAGCATTCTTGCTAAAGAAAAAATATCATACTCATAAATATTAATTTCAGGCAGTTGTATTAATTTTGCCAAAATTTCTTGATTAGCAATTTTGCCCAACGCTTCTGCTGCATTGCGTCTCACGTAACTATCTGAGTCGTTGAGGGCAGAGATTAAAGCATTTACGGCTTGGGAATTGCCAATTTTGCCCAACGCGAATGCTGCATTGCCTCTCACGTCACTATCTGAGTGGTTGAGGGCTTTTTTTAACTCATCACAAATCTGTGAATTACTTTTTCCTAACGCTATAACAGTTGATTCTACAAAACTGACATTTGGGTAACGTTGCCAAAACTTGTAGATTTTGCTAATAATACTTTTAATTGAAGAAGCAGAGTTGTCTGTAATTTCAGCGACACATCTACCCGCTAATAACAACAAAGTCTGGAAAATATCGTCTTTTTCATTAACAATAGCTTCGAGTAAAACAACAGGGTTTTTGAGCAATCCTGTCAATAAAGTTAAAGT
This sequence comes from Anabaena sp. FACHB-83, assembly GCF_014697485.1. Taxonomy (NCBI): domain Bacteria; kingdom Bacillati; phylum Cyanobacteriota; class Cyanophyceae; order Nostocales; family Nostocaceae; genus Anabaena; species Anabaena sp. FACHB-83. The sequence continues at coordinate 20,896 of NZ_JACJRY010000061.1, forward strand.
CTCATGCCAGTCGTACCGCCAAAAAAGCTCTTTAGCTTTAGCTATACCCTGTTGCTGATTTTGTTCTATAGTTCGTTTTAAATAACAAGCAGTAAAATATTCCTGAAAAGTGCGGTGTAGAAATAAATAGTCATTACCTTCTCTATTCAACTTTTGCAGAATGCCATACTCTTGGGTTAGATCAATAATTGCTTTATCAATTACTTCATCATCTTGATCTTGATAGAATTTTTTAATTTGCTCATAGAGTTCAGAACCAGAAAAAATTTCTTGGTCAGAAGCCGAAAAACGATAGGCAATTTCTTCAAGTAATCGACGTTTAGCTTCTATTTTTCCCTCAGATAAGTAATTTCTGTTTCGACTCCATTTGCTCAACATATAGTCCACAGTTTTTTCATAAACCTCGATACGCCGAGCCGGAAGTCTTATACCTTTTTCTTGATAAAGACTACAAAGCAATGATAAAAGTAGAGGATTTTGGGCTAAACCACTAATTTGAGGTTTATTTTCAAGTTCTGCAATCAACCCTTTAGCTGAAACCGAATCATCCTCAATATAATTAGCAGCATTAGCAAACCAAGTTTCAATATAATCTTGCGTTTGTTTTTGGCTAAATGGAACAATTTCAACTTCTTTGCCATCCTCAAAGAAGTTGCCACCATAACCCACAATTCGAGAAGTGCTGATAATTGAACAAGGATAATTGCGTATAAAACGGTTAAGTTTATCTTTTAATGACAATCGAAATTTGTTTGGTACTTCATCTAACGCATCTAAAAGTAAAAGACATTGCCCATTTTTTAACTTTTCTTTTAATAAATTTTGAATCTTCTCTGTTATTGACGGATATTCTCGCTGGATAAGATTGAGAATTATCTCAATAACTTCTGCCGTATTCTCTGCCAAATCAGATAGTCTTAAAAATATGGGAAAAATCAAACTTTCTACATTGATTTGATTTTCCAAAAGCTTTTGTCGTTCACTTTGAGATGCTGCACCTAATTCCATTCTTAACAAGGTGGACTTACCCATACCAGGGTCAGCCAGAACCATTATTTGATAATTGCCTTTTTTTGCATCTTTTTTTATTTCCTCCTTGGCTTCTTCCCAGCTAACAGTAGTTTTTATTGATTCTTCATTAAAACCTTTGAGAGCATAAATGCGTTTATACTCTGCTTCCGATTCCTCATAACTCCAAGTTGTTTCTACTTCATGTTTGTATCTTCTTTCAAGGGTGACTTGAATCGGAATATACTGTCTTTTTAAAACTATGGGCTGTCGAGTATGAAAAAGCTTGAGGCATTTAAAATTATCTTCAATTGCTTGCAAAAACTCAAGCACAGCGTTCTTCTGCTCCTCCTCGCTTAGTGGTGGCGGAGTTGGAGTTTGTAAAACTTTTTTTAGTGTTTCAACATCAACACCTTGGTAAATGCGATCGCCAATTTGAATATCTTCCCCAGTTATCTGCCCAATGTTAGTGTTGAATTTGCCATTTTGGGATACCAACTGTATCACACCCTCAACTATTTTGAGCGATCGCCTCAATTGCTCAATATCCGCCTGAGTATGCTTACCTTCAACAATGCGTTCAAGTATAGCCTGTAGTTTATCAGTAGAGGGCATAACTTAAATTACCGGACAGCAATTCTGTATTTACCGTAGCATCATTATCGATCCAGATATGCGGTAATTCTGCACAAATACAGTGAAGCTACTAACTTTTTTCATACACTATTTAATAAATTCATACACCTTAAAACTATAAAATCCATGAAAAAGTGTGCTTTGATACAGATTTTATTGCTGGATTATGAATACCAAGAAGTGGCGATCGCCACCATTAATAGAATAATGAGTTAGATTGCTTGCAAAATTTGTGCGATTAATTACCATCTCCAATCCGCAAGCCATGAGCTTGACCAATGTTAACGTTGTATTTTCCACGCTGATTTACATTCTGGGTGATTTGGTTATTAGTAACTTGTTGATTAAAAGCCCCAGGTTCAGGTTCAATCTCTGGTTCACCATCAAAGGGTAATCCTTTCGGCTCAGTTGCGCCGCCTGCATAGTATGCCAGGATAAAGTTATCAGCTTGCTCAAAATTGAAAATGGGATGCTGCCGATCGCGTGTTCTTCTTGGTACTACTTCACGCGCATACATAGCTAAATCTGCAACCCGCACATAACCATCTTTTTGCGAGACTCCTTTACCTGCTAAGGCTTCAATTAATGCTAGTGTAAAAGCACTGTAGGGTCTGCCAGCCAGGGATTTTTCATCGGCTTGGGAGGAGGCGATCGCCACTCGTCCTTTCCCTTGATTAAACAAAGCTTGAGCCTCTGGTGGAAGGGGTGCTTTCTCAGCTTCATACCCTAACTTTGATGTATCTCCTAAGCCACCAGCATGGCAACAGTCCAATAATACCAATAGCTTTTTGGCGGAAATTGCCTGTAGCTTAGTGATGAACTCTGTACCACTAATCGCAGATTTATGTAATTTGGTCTGGTCATAGCCAAAAGGCATTAAGTAATACACTTCTCCTATAGGGCTATTGACTTGATAACCATGTCCAGAAAAATAGACAATTACCGTAGAATCAGGTGTAGTTGATTGAGCTAATTGGTCTAAAGCGGCGAGGATTCCATCTCGGTTTGCCTGTTCTTTAGTCAATAAATGTACCTGTTCGGGTGAATAAGCGCAGCGTTCTGGGTCTTTGAGGATATTGGCAAAACCGACAGCATCATCTACGGTGTTGGGTAAATCACCGCCCACCCCAACAATACAAGCATGACCTTGGCTAAAGATTGCGTTCACTTTTGATTAGGTATTAGGTAGTATGGTTATAATTTAGCATCTATCTTTAGGTATGAAAATTAGGCATTTTGATATTACAAAAATTATATTTTTATCATTAGTTCTTTTGATGGAATTTCCAGCTTTGGCTCAAGCAGAGGTTATAACTAACCCTAAAACAATTACAGTCAATGCAACAAAGGGAGACAGTATCACCCGCATGATTACACTGCGGAATAACGAGAAAATAAATCCTTTAAAAGTAGTTACTTCTGATTTATTGAGTGCTGATAATAGCTCGGTTTTACCAGCGCAGGCAATTAAACTCACTTCACCACCTACTCAAATTAATCCTCAAGAACTGATTAGTTTACCAATCCAGTTTGATTTGCATAATTCTTCCAGTGGAGAATTTACAGGTGAAATAGTATTAACCTATGAGGCTGGTGAAAAAACCATTCCTGTGATTGTCAGACTCAAAGATCCTTGGCCATTTCCTCTGACTGTATTAGTGTTGGGAATCTTCATTGGTATGGCGGTTTCTGCTTACAGTAGTCAAGGGAAGTTAAGTGATGAAGTGACAGTTAATATAGAGAATTTGCGTACTCAAATTGCTGCGGATCAGGTTGAAGCACGAGCATTTTGGTCACGGGCTGATATCTATCTTAGTATTGCCAAACAAGCACGCGATGCTAAACAAATTGTTGAGGCGCAAGCAGCAATTAATAATGCCAAGGAAGTTTGGCATAAATGGATCAAGCAACGCCCTGATTGGCAGATTTTGTTTCGCTATTATGACAAACTCCGCCAACGCCTTGATCAAGATGACCTCAAAGAAGATACAGCCGGTCTCTATATTCAAGTTATAGAGCGCGATTTAGAACAAGTTTTACAAAATGCTCCTGTTCTTTCAACAGCAAATGAACTGCAACAAGCCCTAGATAAAATATCTCAACAAATTAATACTTATATTCAGCTAAAAACGCAGCTAGAAAAACTAAAAAACTTAACAGCAGGGTTAGAAGATATTAACCAACGCTATGAATGGGAAGATAAAGCATCTGAATTAAAGCAGAAATTGCATACGCTATTGCCTGCTCAAGAAACTGAGATACAGACTTTACAATCTGAAATTAATACCAGCATTGAAAAAGTAAGGGTGTTAGAAATTCAGGTTTTTGATGTAGAAAAAAGTATTGATGGTGGTTCTGAAGCAGGTATGGTGATTCAAGCTCCTTCAGTCTCCGAAAATGAATCTTCACAAGTGCCGTTTTTTAACAACACAGGGAAGGCGATCGCCAGCTTATGGCAAACTGCTAATGGGCGTTTGAAACTGTTTTATCTCTCTAGTTATCTGATTTCCTTTACTGTGCTGGCGGGTAGCGGTTTTAACCAGTTGTATTGGACTAAGCCCACCTTTGGAGCTAATGGTTGGGGTGATTATTTTGCCTTGTTAGCGTTGGGTTTTGGTGCAGAAGCTACTCGCAATGTAGTGACACAGGTAGCCCGTAAAGCGGATGAATCAAGCTCATAGTGCTATCAGCAGCAATTACATAGTATTACCAATTTATGGGTTAATTTTTGTCTTTTGGCGCAAATTAGCTAATAAAGACGGAAAAAGACTAAAATATTTCTAACTCAGTAACTAGGTAGCAAAAATACTGTGGCTAATCACGATCATCTCAGTGAGATTCTTGACCGCATCCTGAAGGGTAATCAGACTGAGGCAGATATTGAGCAGCTGCGGCGATCGCTAAAAATAGCTGACGGTGTAGTACAATCAGTAACCCAAACAGGCAAGTTCAACACCAACATTGGGCAAATAACTGGGGGAGATGTTCATCTAGGCGATCGCATTTATCAAGGTACAGATGCTGAAACACTGAAGAAAGTTTTACAGGAAGTTCTACCGCAGCCAAATCAGAAGCCTCCCACTAACCTCACGGGTGCGGATGGGTTGGGTGAGTTGAGTGCTACCGTACCACAGCGACCACTCAGCTTTTTACCTCGTCCAAAGGAAGTTAACTTATTAAAAGCATTAGTGGTGGATGAATCAAACCAGATGGCTGGTGTGCAGGGAATGGGCGGACTGGGTAAGTCGGTGTTAGCCGCAGAACTAGCACGGGATGAAGAAGTAAGGCGACGATTTTATCATGGAATAGTCTGGGTAACACTTGGTCAAACACCTACTTTGATCAATCTGCAAGCTTCGATTGTAGGGGCGTTAACAGGAGAGCCAACACAATTTAAGGATGTTCAGGAAGGCAAGATTTTCTTGGGTAATTTGCTCAGAGACAAAGCTTGTCTGTTGATTTTGGATGATGTTTGGGATCTCAAACACGCTGAGGCGTTTACAGGTTTGGGTCAGACTAGCCATATACTTATTACTACTCGTAATGCCGAAATCATTCAAAAGCTGAGTTCACAAAAGCAAAATTATCCGTTGGGCTTGTTGACCAATGAGCAAGCACTAGAATTATTAGCACAGGCTTCAGAGCAAGCAGTAAAAACTCTTCCGAGTGAGGCTAAGGCGGTAGCAGAGGAGTGTAAGAATTTACCTCTGGCTCTGGCGATGGTGGGAGCAATGGCTAAAGGTAAGCCCAATCTCTGGGGAGGGTTGCTAAAACGATTAAAGAATGCTGACTTAGAAAAAATTAAGCAGCAATTCCCGGATTATCCTTATCCTGACTTGCTGCGGGCAATTCAGGTAAGCGTCGATGCTTTAGAGCCAGAGATAAAAGAACGATACTTAAATTTTGCTGTATTTCCCGAAGATACTCCCATTCCGGTAGCAGTTTTGCAGACATTCTGGGAACCGGAAGGATTGGATGAATTAGATGGAGATGAAATTGTTACAACACTGGTGAATCGTTCACTGGCGCAGCAAGATCAATCAGGTCGCCTAACCCTCCATGACCTCCAGCTTGATTATGTGCGAAAGCAAGTCAACGACCTACCAGCGTTACATGAGCAACTGCTGGAAGCTTATCAAGGCAAATGTGGCGATGGCTGGGCAACAGGCCCCAAGGATGGGTACTTTTTTGAGCAGTTGGGCTACCATTTGCTGCAAGCCAACCGCCGAGATGAATTTCGGCAACTATTGCTAGAATTTAACTGGTTGCAAGCCAAGTTGTCAGCAACTAATGTCACTTCTTTAATTGCTGATTTTGATATATTCCCAAAAGATGAAGAATTACGTTTAGTGCAGCAGGCAATTTTACTGAGTCTTAAGGCCATAGCAAAAGACCCTGAACAATTTTGGAGCCAATTATATGGTCGATTGATGAGTCAGGAAATGCCGGGGATCAAAACCATGCTAGAGCATACAGGGCAAACTAGCTGGTTACGTCCATTGACTCCGAGTTTGCATCAGGCAGGCGGACTTTTACGTTGCACCCTCCAAGGGCATGAAGATTCGGTCATTGCCGTAGCCATCACCCCAGACGGGGGGCGGGCTGTTTCCGCATCCCATGACAATACCCTGCGCCTGTGGGATTTAAACTCTGGCAGTTGTCTGCACACCCTAGAGGGGCATGAAGATTCGGTCATTGCCGTAGCCATCACCCCAGACGGGGGGCGGGCTGTTTCCGCATCCCATGACAATACCCTGCGCCTGTGGGATTTAAACTCTGGCAGTTGCTGCACACCTGGACTGGTGACAGTGCTATTAGGTGCTGTGCCGCCTCATCTGATGGCGTTAAATTTGTAGCAGGTGAAGAATCAGGGCGGTTGCATTTCCTACGCTGGGAAAGGTTGAACTAGAAAAATAAAAACCCAAAATGGGAGATACTGGTAATGACTAGCCCGAATGACCCCCTTGCTATTATTGACAACATCCTAGCAGGCAATTTCACAGAAGCCGACCTTGCAAGTTTACGCCAATCACTAACTCCCAGTAGTAGCGAAAATGTAGTGCAGTTAGGCAAATACAACGTCAACATTGGAGAAGGGCAAGGCGATATCCACATTGGTGATAAGATTTACCAAGGTACTGATGCAGACACTATTAAAACAATTATTCAAGCTGTATTAGAAGAATTTGCACTTCCCCGCCGAGGAGCAGATAAATCATTGCAAAAATGGAAATACTTGCACACCTTCAAAGGTCATCTAGGTGCAATCAAAGCTTTAGCAATTAGTCTCAATGGGCAAACATTGGTAAGTGGCAGCAATGACAAAACACTCAAGCTTTGGGACTTGAGAACTCTGCAATTACTCTACAGTTCTCCCCCCAGCCAAAGTGCTATTACATCCCTAGCTATTAGTACAGATGGCAAGACTATTATAGCTGGTAGTCAGGGAGGCACATTGAGAACTTGGAACTTACCAACTAGAGAATTAGCTGGCAACCCCACAAAATTCCATAAAGGCGCAATTAACTGTGTTGCCATCAATCCTAATTGTCAAACTGTTGTTACCTGTGGCTCTGATAGAACACTGAAGGTAATAGATTTATTTACTAAAAATATAATTCACAACTTAAGCGCAGGAAAAACCCCCATCAAAGCAATTAGCATTAGCCCAGATAAACAAACACTGGTAACTGCTAGTGAGGCAGGCACAATTAAAACGTGGAACTTAACAACAGGAAAATTAATTTATTCCCTTGCACAAGCTCATGAAAGTTCAATCAATACAGTAACATTTATTCCTAATTCTCCAACATTTATTACTGGTAGTTCCGATAAAAACATTAAAATCTGGACTATAAATTCTGCTAAAAAAATAGAATTACTCCACACACTAGACAGAGGAAAAACCCCAGTAAAATGTCTGGCAATTTATCCCGATGGACGCACTCTCATCAGTGGTAGTGAAGGCGGCGTAATCAAATTTTGGGATTTAGACACACAAGAACTACTGCACACACTCCTAGAAGTTCATCTAAGCTCAATCAATTGTCTTGCTATTAGTTCAGATAGCCAAAATTTTGTTACTGGTAGCGAAGGCGGTAACATCAAAGTTTGGCGCAGGTATTCTTAAATAAATTGTATTTTACTATATTTGTGCAATAGTTAGAAGACTTAAGTCTCAAATATTTTTAACTCAGTAATACTTTGGCTAATTATCTGCATCCAAGTCACATTCTTGACCAGATTCTCAACGCAAGTTAAGTTGAGAAGGATATTAACTTAATGCTGCAAGTGCCGATTATCCTAAGCTTTTCTGACTAGCTAGTCCATACCAACCCCAACGACAATGAGTTCTAATGAGCTAAACAATATCCTTGATGACATTGGTAGTGATAAGCACGATGAAAAAGACTTAGCTGCTTTACGTCGGTTACTGAGTTCAAGCGATCGCCAAAGTCTGCTACAGCTAGGCAAATATAGTGTCAACGTTGGGGAAGGACAGGATATTCAAATTGGCGATCGCATTTATAAGGGGGCAGATGCTGAAACAATTAGAAAAATTATCCAAGACGAACTGCAAGCAGTTAAGTTTGGACACAACAGCCAATCTGTTCGTAGCGGCTTATATGCGTTGACTGAATTAATGGCAGTACCTCAAGTGCGTGCTGCTGTCTTTGCTTTCCGCACCGATTTTCAAGCTGTGTGCGAACAAATCGATGTTTTAGTCAATTACAAAGATTTGCATGACTTGTTACATACGCTGGAGTTCCAATGCTATGGCGGTATTGTTCAGGAGGCAAAACGATTTCCAGATGATGAAACAGCCTTAGACATCCTCATGGATCATCAGCTAACACTTCAGCAAATTGTCACTGACATACAAGAAATCGCGCTTCGGGGAACCCTAGCTAAAAACGAACTTCTTTGGCTCAAAGACCTTGTGCAAGCTACTGAAGAGTTACACGGTGGGATTGAAAACCTTGACACAAGACAGATCAAAAGGGCTGTATGGCTCATCAACCGAGTGCTGGCCATCCAACCTTCACGAATTAATACTAGTCTGAATATCGCAGCACGGGTCTTAAGGCTACCTGCTCTGGTGAAAGCACTAACTTGCGTGCGAGACAATTTAACACATTGTGAACTTGATGCAGACAAAGCCAGCCAATTCAATGACGGTGTTGAGGCTCTGGCCAGCCTAGAACATAGCTTAACTATTCTCGTTCACAGTCACAACGACTGGCAAGAACTCGATTTAGAATTACGCCGGATTGAAGCCAATATTGAACAAGATATTTTTGAACTTGAACTGTCTTGGCCTGATCTGAAAGCAATGGCAGAATCACTCTACAGCAGCAGCATAGACGAATGGGCGTTAATGTTTCAGCAAGATAGTGAGAATTTGGATAGTGCGATCGCATCAAAAAATCCAGTTAAAGTCAAACGATACTTCCGAAGCTACCGCCGACGTGCAGGCGATCGCTTCTTTCGAGTTGATATGGATCTGAAGCGATTGTGCGGGAATTTGCGGATAGTTGGTGAACCATTAGTATCTGTGCTGAGGTTGATTGAATGAGTGAATTTAGTATTTCTCTTACCTCTGACAATACCGTAAGCAGCTTTGCTTCGTTGGCATCTCTACGAGCTGCTCACAGTGAACTCCTGAAACGCCATCGTGAAAGTGGTAGTACATCTGAGTTGCTAAAAGAGATAGAAACATTTATTTGTCAAGGGCGAGCTACTGGTGCGCTACTCGATACTGACGAAGACCGATGGGCCAGCCAAAGTTTATTAGATTACTGGACGGCCATATTGTACCGTGCTGGACACGAACCACCTGATGCTACATTAGCTGAATTTGATCCAACATTAGCTCCAGAACTGGATGACACGCTATGCCCTTACTTGGGGTTGGAAGCATTTCGAGAGGAAAAGTCAAGCCTTTTCTACGGTCGCCAACGTCTTTTAGAGAAACTGGTTAATCACCTTAAAGAAAACCGTCTATTAGCCGTGGTCGGTTCTTCTGGCAGTGGTAAGTCATCAGTCGTTTTAGGCGGACTGTTGCCAAGCTTGAAAGCTGGTGTGCTGTCGGGTAGCGATAACTGGCACTATTACTCGCCAATAGTACCAGGAGTTAATCCATTAGAAAACCTCGCCCGGATTACTCAACCTCTTGGTGTTAATGATTTCAAGGGGCGACAAGCTCCCTAAAGTGCTTGCTGTATAAGCTCCATAGCCCTTAAACCTCGCTGATAATATGCTTGCTTATTGCGAATAGAACCGACCAGTTCCTCGACCCA
>NZ_JACJRY010000062.1:0-30544 GCF_014697485.1 Anabaena sp. FACHB-83
TTTTTTGAAGATGTGCTGCAACTATTTTTTCTCGAAGATCGACAGAGTATGACTTCATTTAGAGGTATTTATATTTTAATTTATTGTACCTCATAACAGACGCAAGTGCTGTAACACTCAAAGTTTTTGGTTAATGCTGAAAAACCTGCCAAAATGGCAACCTGACTCTAATTAACTACGCTAAATTTATAAAAGATAAACGACTTCAAGGGTTTTGTTATCAGGGTCTACCTAGCAAATGAAACACCGATTTTACTGTTGATTGCTATATATATTTAATAGCAAATCATAGATAATTAATTTGTAAAATATAGATGAATAAATCAGGCTTCACATTTGCTGCAACCAGGGCTAAAAATGTATAGATATTGCCATTTTCGCACAACTTAGCCCCCTAAATAAAACGGCAATGTTCATACATTATCCTGGACGCTACAGCAGCAAATGTTGAGTGGGAGAATGAGGCGATTGGTATGCCTCCTCCCACTCTTTTTTTATGGGAGTATGTCGGGGCAAGTCAATTCAATCAAGCTGTGAATATAGCAGTCATAGTTGATATGTGAACAACAAAGACAAGGGAGATAAGGGAGACAAGGAAGAGAGATGCTGATAAATCATTTAGGAGCGGCTTTCATGTGCTTTCTTAAATGTTTAACAGCTTGCCTCTATCTATAATCGCTGCCAAGTGAGTTCTTTGGTAGTTTTATCCCAATGCCAGCGTAATAAATCAGCAGGTTGCCCTGATGAAATTACAGGCAAATTCATGGCTTTTCTGGGGGCATTAGTAGCTAAAGCGATCGCTCTTTCGACATCACAAATTCCCCATTTCAACAGGTTTTGTACTCCCACGAATAACGGCAAAGTCGTGCCTGTCAATGTGCCATCTAGTAACCGGGCTGTACCGTTTTTAACTTCAATGTGGCGACTATCCCAAGGATATATCCCATCAGGTAGCCCCAGAGGTGCTAGGGCATCACTGACTAAGAATAGTTCTTGAGTCGCCCGCAAGAGAATTTTTAGCATTGTCGGCGTGACATGCTGCCCATCGGCAATCAAACCACACATAACATTGGGATTGGTAATGGCGGCCCCCAATAATCCCGGTTCGCGGTGATGTAAAGGTGGCATGGCGTTAAAAGCATGAGTTACCATCGTTGCACCCAAATCAAAGGCTTGTTGGGCTTGGTCGGCAGTTGCCTGGGAATGTCCTAAACTGACGGTGATATCCAAAGAACGCAAATATGCTATGACTTCACTGCCAGGATCTAATTCTGGTGCTAGGGTAATAATTTTGACAATTGAGGCATAATCCCCTAATACCCGTTTGACTTCCTCAATTGTCAGAGGTAAGAGATATTCGGCTGGATGTGCGCCACGCTTACCATAATTTAAAAATGGCCCTTCTAGATGTACACCGAGAATTTTCGCCCCAGTTGTGGAATGAGCAGCGAAATCAGCAATAATAGCCAGCGATCGCTGAATATTTTCGATGGCAGTAGTGACTAATGTTGGTACATAAGCATCGACACCAGCATCCCACAAATATTGCGAAATTTTTGGCAACATTGCCGCGTTTTCTGGTGTTAGTTCGGTAAACGCCAAGCCTAGCGCCCCATTAATCTGTAAATCAACACCGCCTAATGAAATCCAATCACCAGCTACATCCAATATTTGTAAATCAGGTGGTGGAACTCGTTTGAATACCGTACCCATTGGCAAGATTTGTTCAATCACACCTTCGTGATTCACTAAGAGCATCTGTAAATCTTGATAACCAGGTACACGCGCATTGATAATATCTACATTTGAAGCGATGGGTTTGTGTGTTGCTTGGGTCATCACCTTGGACTGAAAGTAGCTAAGTCTAAGTCTGACACGATTCTAAATCTCGCAATCAGCCTTTAATCGAAAATCCAAAATCAAAAATCAAAAATTCTATGTCTCCCCTTGTCGGTATTATCATGGGCAGCGACTCTGATTTGCCCACTATGAAAGATGCGATCGCAGTTTGCACAGAATTTGGGATAGAAACAGAAGTGGCGATAGTTTCTGCCCATCGTACCCCAGAACGGATGGTGCAGTATGCCCAAACCGCCCATGAACGGGGTCTTAAGGTAATTATCGCCGGTGCTGGTGGTGCAGCCCATCTCCCTGGTATGGTAGCTTCTCTTACAGCTTTACCAGTAATTGGCGTACCTGTGGCTACCCGCAATTTGCAAGGCGTTGATTCTTTATATTCTATTGTCCAAATGCCAGCAGGTATCCCAGTGGCGACAGTCGCCATTGGGAATGCGAAGAATGCTGGGCTGTTAGCTGTACAAATTTTGGCTACTCACCAATCAGAGTTATTCGCCAAAGTACAGCAATACCGCCAATCTCTCTCGGAATTGGTGATGAACAAGCAAGCAAAATTAACACAGCTAGGTTATGAACAATATCTCAAAGAAGAACTTTAACCACAGGTGAAGACCTGGATTTCTCACAAGAGAGAAATCCAGGGGTGTGGGAGGGGTGGGAAGTGTGGGAGGATGGTGAAGAAATCTTTCCCCCCACACTCCCCACACTCCCCTCTCTCCCCACACCCGCTACCCATACGTGAGAAATTCGGGAAGAGTGTATGGGGTGGGTGTCAGAAAATCTTGCTGACTTTTCTCACCCTTATATATTCAGTGATGATTATCACTTGATTGATTAAGTAACAATCAATTAATTTTTTTTATAAAAATTTAATATTATTCCAGGATTTTATTTATTGAAGAGGATAAATCCATTTCCTGTAAAGGATGTGGTTTTTGCTCTCATTATTTTTAGCGTAGTAAAAAACACAATCCTAAAAAAACAGTATCTAAATATACAGAATTGCAATTTTGATAAATAGAAAATCAGTCAAATTTATTTGTGAGTTCACCAATGTTTAGAACAAGAAGCGTTTGCGGAATTCTTGATATTAGTATAGTCACCATTATCTAAGTGTATTATGCAAATGATGTGTTAATGTAGGCATATTTTCTGGCAACAATTGGGTTGGCAATTGCCAGCAGTTAAGCACGTCAAACATGATAATTAAAGATTAAAGATTAGGTGAAGAACACTTGACGGTTGCGGATAATACATAATAATTTCTTAAGGATAACAGAAAAAAATGTTTACATAGAGTTTAGTGAAATTCCTAAACTCATCTTTGGGTTGTTTGGCTTTCTGGCGTGGAAACAAGTAGTTGAAAATCTGGACAAAAATCGCTGCTTTTGACTAAGAGTATGAGTTTTTTGCTCTAGATGTTTTTCCTTTCAGGACGGTATGGAGGGTGAGGTTCAAATTCATGCAAAGACAAAAATTAAAAACAAAAATCAGGCGATCATCGGCCAGAAATTACGCTAAAAGCACAGGATTTAACTCAAAACTCAAGCAGTTAAACTTAGCAATTAAGCGATTGTCTCCCAGTTGGCGGGCTTGTTTACCTTTGGCTTGTTTAATTGTTTTGGGATGGAGTTATGTAGCGGTTGCTCAAACTCCAGCGCCTGCGGGGCCAACAACAGCAGATTTAAAAATTGCACTTGATACATTATGGGTGGCGATCGCTGCCTTTTTAGTATTCTTTATGAACGCTGGTTTCTGTATGTTAGAAACCGGGTTTTGCCGTCAGAAAAACGCCGTTAACGTTCTCGCCAAAAACTTAATTGTATTTGCCTTATCGACCGTAGCATTTTGGGCGATCGGCTTTGGCTTAATGTTTGGCGATGGTAATGACTTCATCGGACTCAGTGGCTTTTTCTTACCAGATGATAACAGCCCTGCAACTGGCGATGCTTATAAAGGAGTATTTAGCGCCCTGAATTGGACAGGTGTTCCTTTAGCAGCCAAATTCTTATTCCAGCTAGTGTTTGCTGGAACCGCCGCCACAATTGTGTCTGGTGCTGTTGCGGAACGGATTAAGTTTGTAGACTTCTTAATTTTCAGCTTATTACTTGTTGGTATTGCCTACCCCATTACTGGACACTGGATTTGGGGCGCTGGCTGGCTGGCAGATATGGGATTTTGGGATTTTGCTGGTTCTACTGTCGTTCACTCAGTTGGTGGCTGGGCTGCATTGATGGGAGCCGCATTTTTGGGGCCACGTATTGGGAAATATCAAGATAAACAAGCAGTGGCGCTTCCTGGCCACAATATGAGTATTGCCACCTTGGGTTGCCTAATTCTGTGGTTGGGCTGGTTTGGTTTCAACCCTGGTTCTGTGATGGCGGCTGATCCTAATGCAATTACTCACATTGCTTTGACAACCAACATGGCGGGTGCAGTTGGTGGAATTGCTGCTACTGTTGTGGCTTGGGTGTACTTGGGTAAGCCAGACTTGTCCATGATTATTAACGGAATCTTGGCTGGCTTGGTTGGTATTACCGCATCTTGCGCTTACGTCAGCATTCCTAGTTCCATAGTCATTGGCTTGATTGCTGGTATTTTAGTAGTTTTCGCTGTACCATTTTTTGACAAACTCGGCATTGATGACCCAGTAGGTGCTACTTCAGTCCACCTTGTTTGCGGTATTTGGGGAACTCTTTGCGTTGGTTTATTTTCTGTCGGCCCTGGTGGTTATCCTTGGATGGTTGACTTAGCAGGTAAACCAGTCGGGCCACATGGTTTATTCGCAGGTGGTGGTTTCGGCACATTAATTCCCCAGATAATTGGTATTCTTGCAGTTGGGGGCATGACTGTTCTTCTTAGCACCATTTTCTGGTTAGTGCTGAAAGCAACTTTAGGTATTAGAGTTACCAGAGAAGAAGAATTAGAAGGCTTAGATATCGGCGAACACGGTATGGAAGCTTACAGTGGATTTTTGAAAGAAGCTAGTCCTGGTGGCTTTTCGGAAGGGACAAGTTCTGGAGAAATTTCATCAGGTGGTGATTTACCAAGTACTCTGTAAGTCTCTACATCTTATTGCTGACTAATATCCGCCCATAACTTTTTAGTGGGCGGTTTTTTTATTCAATATGAGTTAACAGGTGAGAGGTTACAGGTTACAGATTAACTTTAATATTTGAGTTTTTGATGATGATGAAATCTCTAATATATTTTGTCTGGACTGGTTTATTTGAACTAAGCGGATGTTATCTCATCTGGTTGTGGTTAAGACAAGGCCAGTCGTTTTGGTTAGGAATTTTAGGTGGAATTACTTTAGTTTTGTACGGTGTAATTTCTACTTTTCAACCTGCAAATTTTGGGCGAGTTTATGCGGCTTATGGTGGTGTGTTTATTTTTATGGCAATGCTTTGGGGTTGGCGAGTAGATAAAGTTACACCCGATACTTATGACCTGATTGGTACTTGTGTCGCATTACTTAGTGTTCTAATTATCATGTTCGCACCTCGGAACTAAGTGCAATTTCTCTTGTGAATTTCTCACTGATTATGTGGTGAAGATGCTAACTCAAACTACAGCGTTTTTAAAACCCTTACAGAAATAAGGTGACTCGAAGAATAATATAAAAATTTTATAGATACACATTAATTAATATCTGAACAACTATCACAAGGATTATATTTTTGTTAATCTTTTAAAAATCAATACTGTTGGGTATCTTTCACGACAAAAACCAATGATAAAAAAGCATGAAATGTAATTAAGTATACAAAAAAATTGACTGATGTGAGAAAGGGACAGAAACAAGTGTTCAAGAAAGTTTTGACGATCGCGGCTGTTTCTATATTTCTGTTAGGATGGCCGCTCATAGGTAGTGCTTACGCCCAAACATCAGCAGCCACACCACCTGCGGCTGATACAGGAGATACAGCTTTTATGCTGGTATCATCTGCACTGGTTTTGTTGATGACACCAGGATTAGCATTTTTTTACGGTGGATTTGTGCGATCGCGCAATATCCTCAACACCTTAATGATGAGCTTTGTGTTGATGGCAATTGTAGGTGTTACCTGGGTTTTGTGGGGCTATAGCTTGGCATTTGCACCAGGAAACGCGATTATCGGTGGTTTACAATGGCTGGGGTTAAATGGTGTCGGGCTAGAAACAACAAATTATCTCCAAGGTTCCGAACCACAAGAAGTAGTTTCTTATGCTCCGACAATTCCCCATCAGGCATACATGATTTATCAAGCCATGTTTGCCATTATCACCCCAGCCTTGATTTCTGGTGCGATCGCGGAACGGATGAGTTTCCGCGCTTACAGTTTGTTTGTCTTACTTTGGTCAACCTTTATTTATAGCCCCCTGGCTCACATGGTTTGGGCTAAAGGTGGATTTCTCGGCTTATACGGTGGTTTAGGCGCTCTTGACTTTGCTGGTGGTACAGTCGTTCACATTAGTTCTGGTGTATCGGCCTTAGTCGCTGCAATTGTTCTCGGCCCCCGCAAAACTCACCCCGACCGCCTCAGCCCGCCTCACAACGTACCTTTTATTTTATTAGGTGCTGGCTTGCTGTGGTTTGGTTGGTTTGGGTTCAATGCTGGTAGTGCTTTATCTATTGCTAGTGGAACTTCTGGTGATGTAGCAACCAACGTAGCGACTACAGCCTTCGTAGCTACTAATACCTCTGCTGCTGCGGGTGCGTTGATGTGGCTGCTTTTAGAAGCATTTCTCCGGGGTAAACCCACAGCCGTAGGTGCAGCCACAGGTGCAGTTGCAGGTCTGGTTGGTATTACTCCCGCCGCCGGATTTGTTACTCCGTTAGCATCGATTTTAATTGGTTTTATTACTGCTACTGTATGCTTCTATGCTGTCAGTTTCAAGCATAAACTCCAAGTTGACGATGCCTTAGATACTTATCCTGTACATGGTGTAGGTGGTACAGTCGGAGCAATCTTAACCGCTATTTTTGCCACAAGCCAGGTTAATTCCGCAGGTAAAGATGGTGTACTCAAAGGTAACTTTGGTGAACTAGGAGTAGAACTAGTAGCAATTGTAGTTGCTTATGCGATCGCCGCAGTTGGTACATTTATTATTCTCAAAGTAATCGATGCTACCATTGGTTTGCGTGTTAAAGAAGAAACGGAAATTCAAGGTTTGGATATCAACGAACACGGTGAGGAAGGTTACAACTCTGAATTTGGTGGGGATAGACCGATTAATTAATTCCCCAGCAGTTTGCTCATCTCCGCAGATAGTGGTCAATGTAAAAGCAATTACTAAATATAGTGTGACTTTTGCGAACTAGCGGATAAAATTTGAGTCAAATTATTGGCAAATTTCGCTAGTCGTGACCACTTCTGCAAAAACCTTCCCCACTTGGGCATTGTTATCGTTGGCAACCAACGGCATACTGATGTTGGCGGTCATCCTGCTAATTTTGCAAAAGCAGAGATTGACCGCCGTTTTTGGTGGTTCGCCGTCACAGCAAACAATCAATACATCCCAAACTGTCGCACCAGAGTTAGGCCGTCATCATCAACTTAATTACCAACAGTGGTTAGATATTCTTAAACAAGAAGCTCAAGCTGCTACTGAAAAAAATCCTGAGCATTTAAGTATCTTGGTGGGAGACTCTATCAGTCTCTGGTTCCCCACAGAATTATTACCAGAAAATCGATATTGGCTAAATCAAGCAGTTTCTGGCGAAAACAGCACAGGACTCTTAAAAAGATTAGATATATTTGATAGCACTAAACCAGAGGTGATTTTTGTCATGATTGGCATTAATGACCTCATTCGGGGAGAAAGTGATGAAGTGATTTTAGAGAATCTGCGGCAAATTATCAGATATCTCCGCAAAACTCATCCCACAGCCAAAATAGTTGTTCAGTCGATTTTGCCACATGGCGCAGAAGAAGCCACTTGGGAAGGACGAGACAAACTTTTAACTATTCCTAATAGTCGCATTCGCTTATTAAATGAACAATTACAACGTATAGCCACTAGACGTAAGGCAAAATATCTCGATTTATATTCCTTATTTGCTAATCAACAAGGTAATCTCCGCCCGGAACTTTCCACAGATGGTTTACATCTCAGTCCTGCTGGCTATCTGGTTTGGCGGACTGCATTGCAGATTTATACTACATCGGGGAGTGGAGAGTAGGGAGTGGGGAGTGGGGGAAAATTTTAGACTTTACACTTCATACTTCTAAATTTGGTCTTCACGCGCGAAAATCAGAAGGAGGAGACACCACAGAGTTAAACATGGATACAAAAGCTTTTAAACGTTCACTCCAACATTCAGAAAATTACAATCGCAAGGGGTTTGGCCATCAAGCCGAAGTCACAACCCAGTTGCAATCTGAGTATCACAGCAGTTTGATTCAAGAAATCCGCGATCGCAATTACAGTCTGCAACGGGGTGATGTTACCATCCGGTTAGCCCAAGCTTTTGGGTTTTGCTGGGGTGTAGAACGCGCTGTTGCAATGGCTTACGAAACTCGTCAGCACTTCCCCACCGAACGTATATGGATTACTAACGAAATTATCCATAATCCTTCTGTGAATCAGCGAATGCAGGAAATGGAAGTAAAATTCATTCCTGTAGAAACAGGCAAAAAAGACTTTTCGGTGGTGGACAACAACGATGTAGTTATCCTACCTGCATTTGGAGCCAGCGTTCAAGAAATGCAGATATTACACGATAAAGGCTGCAAAATAGTTGATACAACTTGTCCTTGGGTATCTAAAGTTTGGAATACCGTGGAAAAGCATAAAAAAATCGATTACACCTCCATTATTCACGGTAAATATAAACATGAAGAAACAGTTGCAACTAGTTCCTTTGCTGGCAAATATTTAATTGTCCTAAATTTAAAAGAAGCACAATATGTTGCTGACTACATTTTAAATGGTGGTAATCGAGAAGAATTTTTGCAAAAATTTGCTAAAGCTTGTTCTGCTGGTTTTGACCCAGATCAAGATTTAGAACGGGTGGGGATTGCTAACCAAACTACTATGTTAAAAGGGGAAACTGAGCAGCTTGGTAAATTGTTTGAACGGACGATGATGCAGAAATATGGCCCCGACCAGTTAAACGAGCATTTTCAAAGCTTTAATACCATCTGTGATGCTACCCAAGAACGACAAGATGCCATGTTGGAATTAGTACAACATGAATTAGATTTAATGGTGGTAATTGGTGGGTTTAACTCATCAAATACTACGCAATTACAACAAATTGCCTTTGAAAAGGGTATTCCTTCTTACCATATTGATTCCGTAGAACGAATTAAATCTGGTGACGCTATTGAACATCGCCAGTTAAATGGAGAATTAGCGATCGCCGAAAATTGGCTACCAGCAGGTAAAATCGTCGTCGGTGTGACTTCTGGCGCATCCACCCCCGATAAAGTCGTTGAAGATGTAATCGAAAAGATTTTCAGCCTCAAAGCTTAAAATTTTTGGACTGACTGTTGAGAATGGGTGTAGGGGTTTTGAAAACCTACACCCTGCTTACTGAGCGCAGCGCCGCCCTGAGCCTGTCGTTCGCGTAGCGTCTCCGGCAGGAGAAGGGTCGAAGTACACCCCTATACCCCTAAACCCTTCTTCAATACCTATCTTGTATTTTCATCTACACTGTTGGCGCTGCGTTTAGCTGTATCAGGATAAACTGAACCCCATTGTTTAACAGCCTCTGCTGATTCTTTGGCAATTCTTTCAGCGCGTTTACCAGGGTCATTTTCAGTTTGACGGGCTTCTCTGTTCCACTCACCAGTAGTTTTTGGTCTATCAGCCTTATCCTGATGTACAACTCTATCAAGCTCTCTAGTGACAGCTTTGGTGTTACCACGCTCAATATTAGCGTTTGTCGTCAAGACTAAAAATCCTACTAATACTACAGCGACAAACTGCTTTACCTGAAATTGATTTAACAGGGAATTAATACGAGAAAATACCTGAGAAATTAAATGTATCATGACCGGACTGTACTCCATTATCTTGAGGTTTTTGGAGTTAATTGGCTGACTTTAAATATAAGTTAGTGATGAAATTGAGCTAAAATCTCACCTATTTTGAAACCAATTAACTTTATCCAAGACATATCAAGACTATCTGTAACAAAGGTAAAGATTCCTCTAGCAGAAGTCAGAGCTTGATTTCTAGGAGAGTATATTTAATGTTTTACAGTCCGACATCTGAATTGTTTTATTTAAAAAACATCTATCTTAAGTGCGATCGCATTCCGTAACTTGCCAAAGAGCAACTTGCTGTCTGAGTTCTTCTATATCTAAATAATCATAAGCGAAAGCTTTGCGTAATAAAGCATGGGGAATAAATTCATCATATTTTTGCATTTCTGGAGCTTCGGCTGTACTGATTAAATCTTCGGCGGAAATTCTTTGCTCACACAAAGAAGCAATTTCTGATTGCAGATATTTCAGCTTACCTTTGCCTAATTTCAAAATCATATAATAAGGGTTCATTCCACCCATACTACTAATTTCTAAAGATTCTCGACAAAAAGCATTCAGAAATCTTTCTAAAGTGCGATAAGCTACTGTTCCCATCCAAGGGAAAATACAACATTTATTTTTATCTAATGGCAATATATAAGATTTCGCTAATCCAGCAGACTGAAATAATTCTCTAACTGTTTTTAGGCGTTGTTGAGCATTTTTTTGTAAATAGCTATATTCAACATCTTCTATTAAAACCTGTCGCATTCGTTGTAAAATTTTAGTATGAATAGTACCGCCACCACCACGCCAATAAACAGTCGCTTTACCATCTACCTGTTTAGCTAAAACTAACTTTTTTTTAAAATCAACTTCTAAAACTTCCCAAGTGCGACCAGCTAAACCAAATTGATTCCCCACAGGTGGCGGTGTCACAATACTACCAATTTCTGTTGTGCCTTGCTTTACGGTATATTCTTGATTGTCAGCAAACACAGCATAAAATTGAAATCTTCCGACTATCTTTTCCCCAGTCAAACCGATAATTAATTTACCTTGCTCAGTTTGTTGAATATGACCAATATCAACTAGATATCGTAATAACGATTTAAAATCGGCTGGAGAAATTGCCGCAAAAGGTGGCATATTTAAAACTTGTTTAGCTAAATTCGCTGGGGATAATTCTCCTGCCGCTAATAAAATACTCATTGTCTGATGATAAAGCAAACTCAAAGGATATTTTGGTGGCTTTATCGGCTCAATCCAGCGTTCTTCTAAATACAGTTGAATAATAGCAATACACTGTAAAAGTTGCCAGGGAATTTGCTCAGGAAAATATGCTTCCGATAATGGCTCATCTTCAACACAAACAAAGCGCATATCCGCCGTTGCACCTCTTCTTCCAACCCGTCCCAGCCTTTGTAAAAAACTAGCTACAGATAAAGGTGCTTCTAACTGAATGACTCGCTCTAAATTACCAATATCGATACCTAATTCTAAGGTAAGTGTTGCCGCAGTTACAGCAGGATAATGGGGTTCTTGCATAGCTTTTTCCGCAGCTTGGCGCAAACTAGCTGATATACTCCCGTGATGGACATGATAAATATCTGGTTGTGCTTGTGCTTGAGCAATTTGCCGCAGGGAAGCAATTACAGATTCAGTTTGAGTGCGGTTATTCGCAAATATCAGACATTTTTTATTTTGGCTAAGATTAAAAAGATAATTATCATATATTTCCGATGAATTAATATCATCACGAAGATAAAAATGTTCGACAGCCAGTTTAATTTGACGTTTACCAGCTTCAATTTTAGGAGTAATTACTTGTTTATCAGTTCCCGAACGTAGCCATTCTTCCGCCATTGAATAATCACCAAGGGTAGCTGATAAACCAATACGCCTGGGTTGTGATTGAATTGCATTGGCTAAACGCTGCAATTGACAAATAATCTGACAACCGCGTTCCGAACCCATAAAGGCATGAATTTCATCAATGATGACAAATTTTAAATCTCCAAACAAACGCACTAAATCATGATGTTTATTTATTAATAAACTCTCTAAAGATTCTGGCGTAATTTGAAGAATGCCTTGAGGCTTTTTTAAAAGCTGATTTTTGCGACTTTGAGCCACATCACCATGCCAATGATAAACAGGAATATCTGCTGTTTTAAGTAAGCCATTGAGGCGTTCAAATTGGTCATTAATTAAAGCTTTGATTGGGCCGATATATAATGCACCAATTGTATTAGTAGGATAATTATGTAATACAGTTAAAACTGGTAGAAATGCTGCTTCTGTTTTTCCGGCCGCCGTGGCTGCTGCTACTAACAAATGAGCATCAGTGTCAAAAATCACTTCACAAGCAGCAATTTGCACTGGTCGTAATTCAGTCCAGTTGTGATGGTAGATATATTCTTGAATGAAGGGTGCAAGTCGGTTAAAGGCATTAGTCATGGTGAGTGTTCAGGCTGAAAATCATACTATCTTTTAGCACAGAACACCCACTCTGTTGAAATTAAGATAAATTTAGATATTGAACAAGTGTTAAACTGATGCACTTAATAAAAACAGAATATACTGATTTAAACTGACATTTTCTTGTTCAGATGCTTCAGCTAAACTGACGATGTAGAGATTTTGGCATTCTCAGAAGTAGCTTACCACTGTATTTATCATCAGTGATAGGTAAAGGGATTTCGTCTCCAACTTCATAAGCCGTTTCAATCCATAATTCTCTGGCTTCATTAATATTTTCCATCGTTTCTTCTATTGTTTCACCTTGGCTGAGACATCCAGGTAAATCTTTAATTTGAGCAACATATCCTCCTTCAGAGTCAGGATAAAGTATGATGGAATACTTCAAATTCAAATAGTACTCTAAAAAAGGCGCAAATCCTCAAACGTGACCTCTGGTGGTCGGTTGAGAAATTGCTTAATCAATTTTTTTAACTTGCTTATTGAGCAATAGTAATATATATAGTATCATAATACCATTTCACGAAATTACTGATAGAAATCGCTTCCTCTGCAACTCTGCTTCTGGTCGCCGAGCGAAGTCGAGGCGCTACTTGCATATCCGTATCATTTTTAAAGTGAAATGGTATAACTCATTTTTGATTTTTTAACGAATTGCCAAAAACAAAAAGGAAGATAAGAATAATTATTTAGTTCGATTTTAGAGAGTTTTAATACTAGTAAATAAGGGGATAAAATTTAATTTATTTAAATTAATATAAGTTTTTCAAATATCGCTATTATAAACATATTATTTTGGTTAACTCAAACATGAAATTAAATATTGAACAAAAGCTTTGGAATCTAGGTAAAGAGAATGAATCATATACAAAAGAAGATTTTTATGAAATTATCGATGCTCTATTGGATGATTTTCAGGAGTTTATGGGTCATAATTTTAAACGCGATACAGAAATTTATTTAGATACGAAAAAACTGCATTCTCCTTCATTTTGTCGATGGATGTGGACAATGGAAACAGAAAAATCTCCCCTATCTACAGTTTGGTTAGCTGTGATAGGCGGTGATATGGTTGGTACTGAAAATGGAGACAATGTTTTTCATGTTAGCCTGACGCTATTTTTGTTTGACGCTATTAGTAAAAAGCGCCTGTGTCTTACAACAGGTGAAAGTGTCATTGAGTTTGTTTTTGAAAGACAATCTAATAGTCGTGGATGTTGGCGTAGTTTTGGGTGGTGTAAAGATGAATGGGGAGAGTGGGAAGATATTAAATATGAATAGTGTATTTATCAATCTATAGACTTTCCTAGTCTAATGAAGTAGACTACATTAAATAAAGCTGTCTAACTACTTATTGTCCTGTCAAAAAGTAGAAACGCTTAGTTTTTAGCTCTCCTGTCGGCGTAATAATAGGGTGGAAAAAACTAATTGGAGACTGCTGTTAGAGTTATTTATCTGCACTGAACGCCTAGGGGCAATACTTTAAGATTTTTGAGATTCCATAAGATAATTGACTGGGGTAAAAACCTTTGCCTGACATTTTTACCCCAGTTGTTTCCCCAAACTACCCAAAATAACCCCAAAAATGGTTGAAGGCTTTGAAAATTAAACCTTGAACGCTAAACAAAAAAGGGCTTGAAAGCCCCATAACCTTGATATTCTTAAAAGGCGACACCCGGATTTGAACCGGGGGATAAAGGTTTTGCAGACCTCTGCCTTACCACTTGGCTATGTCGCCGCATCCACGATTAACTATTATAGCAGTATTTTATCAAAATTGAAAGGGTTCCCAGCAGCAATCAGTCAAGAATAAGAATATTGGACGTTTTGCGGATTTGTCGCTGACAATTATCAATTATTTATTTTTATTGAAATGAAAAATAAAAACAATTGCTCTTATTGATAAAGCTGATTTACAGTGAGATTAAGCCTTTAAATATCAAAGTTGTGTGATCAGTTTTGCTCAGGATGAACTGAGTCAAGTAAAGTCAACAACTTGAAAAGCTTGAGGTGTGAATTTAAAAATCTTACGCCTGTGGAAATCTCTAACAAATCGGAATATGCTCTTTTAGCTCTGTTGGAGTTGGCATCTTGCTACTCCAGTGGTGAGTCTTTGCAAATTCGACAGATGGCAGAGTTACAAAATATACCAATTCGTTATCTAGAACAATTACTGGCAACTTTGAGGCGTGGAGGAATCATTAAGAGTATTCGCGGCGCGAAAGGTGGATATGTTTTGGCACGCGACCCACGTAAAATTACTATATTAGATTGTATTACTTGTATTGAAGGATTGGATGCGATCGCTCCAGCATCCAGTCAAAATGCTCAAAACACAGAAACTCAGGTAATTCAGGAAGTTTGGCAAGAAGCTTGTCAAGCTGCCAATGCTGTTTTACAACAAAATACGCTACAAGATTTGTGCGAACGGCGAAATATCCACAAGCAGAAAGACCTGATGTACTATATCTAGATTTAGGAAAGTAGTCGATAAAAACTGGGTGTAGGGGTGTTTGGTGTAAGGGTTTTAGATACATACACCCCTACACCTTTGCCAAAACCCTTAATTGCTCGTTTTTGTGCGTAAGTCCTAGTTATCTAGGCTTTTTTTGTTGCGAAATTGAAAGAGTGTAGTTATGCTGCTCTGGAGATAATTGCCCTACATACAGTAAGTACTTGCCAGCTTGCCAGTAACCGGATAACTCTGGCTTGCTTTGGGAGTAGTTATCTGCTAACACACAAAAGCGTCCGCTAGGGCCGTCAATGAGTAATGTTGGCTGTCCAGGACTGTCAACAGTTAAGCGCATATAAGGCATTGACTCTGTGACTTGAATAATTTGACTAGGGACAGTAGAAATATTTCCGCAGTTACTTTGGACAGTTCCTCCAGACTTACCTGTTAACACTAGGGGGTCTGATTTGAGTTTGGCGGGAATTGGAATTGATGGTGCTTCTGCCAAGTTAGGCTGGATAATTCCCATACTCAGTACAACAGCGACGGGAACAATTTGCCATAGCCTCAGAGTTTTCATATTCTTTTATGCTCCCGACTATTTGTAGAGCGATTATTGATATAAATAGTCTGAATTAAGAGACGATAGCAATCCCTCAGTGTTCCTAAAACGAAGTATAAAATTTTATTGCTAATCTTGTATGTCTATATGGCTAAATATAAAAAAGAGATGAAGTCATTCGTTCATAGCGTCAAAAATTCTTATTTTTAGGCATTATCACCCTTGATAAAATCAAACATTCGTTAAAATCACAAACACAACCGGAAAAATTTCGGATATGATTGCTCACCTGTTGAACAAGTGTTTTAGCAGAGGTAGACAAGATTTATGAACCCTCAACCGGAAGAAGATTGGCAACAACGCCTACAAAAGCTAGAAGCAGAAATTAATGCTGAGAGTGTAGAAGCGAAAAAAACAGCAGCCAGACAGCAGTCTCGGTCTTATTTTCTCAACTTTAAACAGTATTTTACTCGTTCGCAACTTTGGTTTCAAAGTTTATCTGGGACGGGAAAGTTAGTAGTTATGGGTGTTACGGTGCTAATGGGTTTGGCGGTGTTGCAAGCAGTACTAAAACTTGTGACCTCTGCAATTAGTCTGGCGGTGTTGGCAGGGTTAGTGTATCTTGGATACAAATTTTTCGTCGCTGATAGCTTTTCCAATAAGCCATAGCACTCTATATTAATCACGCCAGTTATGGCGCAACTATTAAATTTAAAGGGAATTATTCAATGGCGACACCAATTGTGAGGAGAAATGATAGTCAACCTAGTCATTCAAATGCACCAACACAAACCAATTCATTACCGTTAGTAACTCGACGTTTGGCGGCTTGGACAGCAGAAATTAGCCTAGTGGTTGTGAGTGGGTTAATTCCGTTTGGATTGGGAGCTTATGCCAATTCCAGGAGTGACCTCAACCGTGTACCACTCAACCCTGTATTAGTTGTCACAGAAAGAGCGATCGCCAGGCCTTTGGCTTTACCTGTTAGTTACGGTATTCCCAATGTCGCCTGGCCGACTAATTATTTATGGATGTTGGCTTTAATTGCACCTGTCACTTTATCTTGGTGGCAATTGTACTTACTTGCAAAAACTGGGAGTACTTTACCAAAACGTTGGTTTGGTGTGCGCGTGGTGAATGACCAAGGTAAAGCCCCAGGTTTAGGCGCAGCGATCGCTAGGGAAGGTATTGGTCGCTTGTCTGTACCAGTTTCGATTGCTTACATCCTCTGGCGCTATAGTTTTGCCTTTCCGAATTTGGGACTGTTTACTTTTTTGGCAGTATTGATGGTGTTAGGCGAAAGTGTAGCTTTATCCTCTCGCCAAGGTCGTCGCGCCTTACATGATTGGTTAGCAGGTACAGAAACCATTGATGCTAAACGTCAAAATGGGCGGAGTGCATTGGTGAAAACTGGTGAACCAGAAGCCCCAAATGCAACAGAAGTCAGTCTCGCACCCGTGTCAGCCACAGATGCCAAATTACCGACATTGTGGCGGCGGATGCAGCAAAACTCCAACCTCGCTTTGTTTGCAGTCACCCTAGCAAGTATGAGTGCGGTACTCGCGGCTTTAATTGGGACACAAGTTTATATTCAAAAACAGCAAACTCAGCGAGAAACTTCACAAATTAACAGTCAGAAGTTTTTGGAATTTGTTAAACAATTAAGTCCCAACTCTGGCGCTAGTTTAGAAGAACGCCAAAGTGCAATTCTGGCGATGGGTGGTCTAAATGATTCCCAGTCGATTCAATTTTTGGCTGATTTGTTGGTGAATGAAACTAACCCAGTGCTGTTGAATTCCATTCAGCAAGCTTTAACAAATGTGGGTATTCCCGCTATCCCCGAATTGAAAAATAAAAACCAGTTTCTGGCTAACGAACTGCAATCAGCTGCACCCCAAGAACGCGAATCATGGCAAAAGCGGCTACAAATCAACCAGCAAACCATCAATAAGATTTTGAATGTATATAGTGGCAAAATCAATGGTCTTGACTTGACTCGTACGACTTTAAGCCAAACCAGTACAAATGGCAGTCCTTTGTTTAATTTGGTGTTAGAAAACATTGATTTGTCAGGACTGAAATTAAAAGCGGCTGATCTCAACCAAGCGAGTTTTAAAGGTAGCCGTTTTCGGAGTATGGGTGAAGATGGTCGCTGGGATACTTATGATGATGCGATCGCCGATTTAACGCAAGTCCAAATGAAACAAGCCAATCTCACCGATGCTAACCTCAGCCGGGTGTTATTGACTGGTAGTGATTTAAGTCGGGCAACTCTCAACCGCGCTAATTTAGAAAGTGCGCGTTTAATTGGGGCAAATCTCAGCAGCGCCCAACTGGTGGGGGCTGACTTGCGGAATGCAGTTTTAGAAAATACCAGCTTGACTGGAGCCGATTTAGGTGATGCTAAATTAAACGAAGCTAATCTTTATGCAGCTCGCTTGGGTAGAGTAATTGCGATCGGTACACAATTATCATTTGCCAATTTAACCAAAACTGATTGGCAAGGTGCAGATTTATCTGGCGCTTACTTAGATCATGCCAATCTCAGCAACGCTAACCTGAGTACTAGTCGGATGACTGGTGCAGTTTTACGTTCCGCCCAATTAGAAAATGCTAACTTACGCAACGCTGATTTGAGTTTTGTCGATTTACGCGGTGCAAACGTCGCAGGCGCAGATTTTAAAGACACAATTATTGCACCTAGCAAACAAGACCCCGCAGATCAATTTGTGGAAACACCTGATACTGGTACAGTATCGGCTGTAGTTAAAGGTGTTGATTTTTCTCAAGCGAAAAACTTAGATGCCAAGCAATTAGCTTACATTTGTACCCAAGGTGGCATTCATCCCCGTTGCCCGTAAAATTTAAATGGGGAGTCAGGAAAATACTTAATCCTACCTCCTCACTAAATCACAAATGATACATGAAAACATTCAAATTATGGTGTGAGGAGTCGGGTGATGAAGTATCTACCTAATTTAAGTTCATTTATAGCGGCTAGTGCAGTTTTCAGCTTGCTGATGGATTATCAACCAGCCCAGGCTCAAGTTGCTTATGGTAGCTATGTGGGTGTCGGCCCCACTGTTGGGTTAACTGATGGTATTCAAATCGGCGGAGTTGTGGCTTTTCGTTACAAACTTTTAGAAGCACCAGTTTCTTTTCGCGCTCAAGCATTAATTGGTCAGAACACGGCTGTTGTCCCTACTGTATCTTATGACTTGCCTCTCAACTGGCAAACAGATGCTTATTTAGGCGCAGGCTTAGTGTTAACTGGTGGTGATAGTCCTTCTCCGGTAGGAAATAAAATTAGTTTTGCTTTACAACCAGGAATTGATTACGTTGTTCCCAATAGCAATACGGTAATTTTTGGCAATGCAATTATTGCCTTTGATGCTTACCGTGATGGCGGTGGTACGGCGTTGGCTGTGCAAGGTGGGGTGGGTTTGAGATTTTAAGAGCTAGTTGAATACAGGCGATCGCTTCTTGCATTGCATGAGGATTAAAAGGCGATCGTCTTTTTATATTTTCATACAAACATCCTTGTTAAACGAACACAAACACTAGTAGACTACGATTTGATTGCAAACATAGGGTAGTTAAAGAAAAAATGTGAGTGTATCATACTAATCCGTTCAGAATTTGAAAGTATGAGTCTAGAATAAAAAACTTATGGCGAGACCAGAAAAACCTACTGTTATTGATCTATTTGCTGGAGCTGGTGGCTTTGGCTTAGGTTTTGACATGGCAGGGTTTTCTGTGTCTTTATCGCTTGAAATTGATGCTTGGGCTTGTGATACACTGCGCTACAACCGCCCCAGTATGACAGTGATTCACAATGATATACGTAATTTTAATACCGAAAGTAGTGTCAAGGAAATTTGTGTTTTTAGCCCAGACATTATTATTGGTGGCCCTCCATGTCAAGGTTTTAGTGTTGCAGGGCCAGCCCAAAAAGATCCGAAAGACCAGAGAAATAGCTTGTTTACTAACTTTGCTCAGTGGGTAAGTTTCCTTGAGCCTAAAGCATTTGTAATGGAAAATGTCAAAGGATTACTTTCACGTAAAAGTAGTAACGGTCAAAAGGTCATAGATATTATTAGAAAAACTTTTGAAGATATCGGATACTTTGTGGAAGTATGGAAGTTAAATGCGGCTGAGTATGGTGTGCCACAAATTAGAGAGCGTATTTTTATTGTTGGTAATAGAAATGGCAAAGAATTAGGAATTCCTTTAAAGACGCACTCTTTAGAATTATATTATCTAAATAAATCTCAGTTATCACTGTTTGATAGTGAAGCTAAATTTCCTCCGATAACTTTATGGGATGCTATCTCAGATTTACCACCACTGAATGCGCGGGAGGGTGAAGAAGAGCAAGATTATTTTGTAGAGCCTCAAAATGATTATCAAGCTTGGATTAGAAATGGTAGTAATCTACTCTATAATCATGTGGCAATGGAGCATTCAGATAGGCTGGTAGAACGCTTCAAACAAATTAAATGGGGTGAGTCAAGTTCTGATGTACCTAAAGAATACGGAGCTAGACGGCGTAGAGGGAATGGAGAACTTTCAAATAAAAGCTATGACCAGAACAATCGACGGTTAAACCCTTACAAGCCATCCCATACGATTGCGGCCTCATTTTATGCTAATTTTATTCACCCTTTTCAACATCGAAATTTAACAGCACGCGAAGGTGCAAGGGTTCAATCTTTTCCTGATAACTATCGTTTTATGGGCAAAAAAACTGTTGTGTCTCATAAATTATTACACAGAGAAGAAAGATTCGATGAGAAGTTTTTATGTCAATATAATCAGGTTGGTAATGCTGTTCCACCTATCCTTGCTAAAGCAATTGCACTACATCTTCTAGAAAAATTAGAATTATGCCGAAAACCGATAGGAATCCTTTAGTTCATGCTTCTAATCTTGAACAGAAGGAAAATCATCGTACAGAATATAGAGACACAGATAGTAGAAGATACCTTAGCGAAATTAGGACTGAGTATGATAAATGGCATACTGCTAATTTAGAGTTAGTCGGGCCAACATCAGAGTTTACTGAGCAGGATGACGAAATTATTGCCAAAAGAGTAGAGCTTCTTTCAACATACAAAGACTTTCTAGATCAGCAGCATTATGCTGAAAAGTTTGACTCTAGATCAAACCTCCACTCTAGTGTATTAGAAGAGTTTCTCTACTATTTGTTTAAAGATTTAGCACAAGATTTTGGAGAAAATGCTCTCATTGGTAAGTCACACACTTTTAAGGATATTTTCTTTGTTCCACCAAAATATTCAGAAATGCTTAAACGACCTTATGCGCGTATTGAAAAAAAAGATCATGACTTTGTGATTGGTGCAACTATTCAAGCATCGCTTGTAGCTGCACCTCCTCCAGAAAAAGATGACAGTCCTGGTGAAAAGTTGACAATTCTTAAAGAAGAACCAGAAATTTATTCTGATCCTACAGTTACAGAGGAAAATACAGAGACACACATTTTTGACATTCCAGTAGTTGTCATTGAGTGCAAAACTTACCTTGACAAAACTATGCTTGAAGGAGCTTCACGCGCAGCAGAAGATTTAAAGGCGAGAAATCCCAATAGTTTGTATCTTGTAGTTATGGAATGGATCAAGCTAACTAGTGATGTCAATTTACGAAAATACAAAGTTGATCAGATTTATGTATTACGTCAGCAGAAAAATACTGATCGAAAATTTAGATATAAAGAAACGTATATTAAAAACCCAATTAATGTGGCTGTAGTACAGCATCTTTTCAAGAAGGTAAGAAATCATTTAACAATTGATTGGTCTGGAGGAATTGAGCATGGTATACAGCGTGGTTGGCTAATTGATGAATAATCTACTGGAGTCTGAGGTCTAAATATTGCCTTCTTAGTTGTATGGCACAGTCAAAGTATAGATTAGGAGATTGTTAATTGCTTAAACGCTGGAAGATTCTCAATTTATAATTCAGAATTTTCAAATCAGCACGGACTCAATGCCCAGCTAAAGCTAACAGCACTTTGCTAAAAATTAGTGTTTATTCCTGTTGTCTAAAAACTTTAACTGATTGTACAAGCAGTTAATTTGTGGTAAAAACACACCTGCGGCTTGGGCTTTACGTAGGGAATTTCCAATAATTGCTTCTACTTCTAAAGGACGTTGTTCATCATAGTCAATTTTCATGCTGGTGCGGTAAGGCTTCATCTTGACTGTGTAATCTAGCATTTTTTGAATGAAGCTATCAGCAATTATCCGTCCGGTACTTTTTGCACCTGCGGCTACTTCATACATTAATTGCTCAATTAATTGACGAGTGTAGGGATCTGCCATTAATTCATCAGTTCTGGCATTCAAAACCACAGATAAACCATTGTAGGGAATATTCCAGACTAATTTTTGCCAACGCGCTAAGAGTAAATCTTTTGTTAATTCTATTGCTATACCAGCATTTTGAAAGTCGTTGGCAATTTGCTGCATTATATTAGTAATTCCCGCAGTTTCGTAGTTATGGCTGTATTCACCCAAAACTATTTGTCCATAATCTACATGCCGAATATGTCCTTGTCCGACCTTATTGGAACATAAAAAACATAAGCCACCAATAATGTTGACATTACTCACAATCTGAGAAATTTCTAGTTCTATGTCTAATCCATTTTGTAATACTAATACCACACCATTATTTTTAATTACAGGTGGTAATAATTTTGGTAATAAATAATTTTGGGTTGTTTTGAGGGCAACTATCACTACATCACATTGTGGCATCTTATCGGCGTTGTTATAGGCGTTAACTTGGGGTAAGGTAAAGTCGCCATCCTTCGATTCAATGATTAAACCACGTTGATTGACGTGTTCGTAGTCACTCTTGAGTAAAAAATGAACATCTAAACCCGCTTTTTGTAGTTTTGCACCGTAAAACCCGCCTAATGCACCTGTTCCGATGATGGCATACTTGCGATCGCCCATTGCTGCTCCCAAGATAATTAATAACTATTAATTAGATAGACTTTTGCCTATGATATTGTAATTTTATAACTGTAACTTTCGTCAAAAAAATTAAATCGCTTTAATATAATTTAAAATTTTTATCAGTGAATAGGTAAAAAATATGGCTGATATTGTTGATATTGCGGTTAGTAATGACGCTTTTAAAACCTTGGTAACTGCTGTACAAGCGGCTGGTTTAGTCGAAACATTAAAAAGTCCAGGGCCATTTACAGTCTTTGCACCGACTGATGATGCTTTTGCCAAGTTACCACCAGGAACAATCCAAACTCTGGTGCAGAATATTCCCCAGTTGACCAGAATTCTAAAATATCACGTTGTGGCTGGTAAGTTGTCTCAGGCTGAGTTAGCAAAACTAGGTACAGTTACTTCTGTAGAAGGCTCAATCATTAAAATAGATTGTTCTGAGGGATTTGAAATCAAAAACGCTACTGTCTTAGCGGCAGATATCGATGCTGACAATGGCATAATTCATGTCATTGATACAGTAATTTTGCCTGGTTAATAAACTTTAGGTGGGTTATCCCCACCTCAATTATTGCGATTTTTTAATATTAATAAACTCATTTTACTAGTAGCTTAACAGATCCCCGACTTCTCAAAGAAGTCGGGGATCTAAGCACGAGAAACTTCTTAAGAATTAATTAGATTTTCTATAGTTTAATTTATGTTACATTTGCGGAGTATTTACTTTATGTTGATGCTAGTGTTTAGTTGAATATAGATAAAAATATGTTTAGTTTGTTTATTTAAAATGTTAATACTAAAGTGCATAACTATACATGCTTGATTTTCATACCTTAGCCGAATTTTCTCGTACCAATTGTATTGGTATTTGTGCCTTTCTTGTACCAGCTAACTTAATTGCTACATTATTAACCATTATCTTGACGGTTTTACGTAGACCAACATCTCAATTGCAGCCAGTTGTAGGAATTGCCATTATTTTTGCTCTAGTCATGGTACTTCATGTATATAGCTGGTTTGTGGTTGGTGTTGTGATGGCTCCTACTTATATATTGTTATCTCTAGCAATTACTTGTTTGGTAGTTAATTTTGCGGCGCTGATTTTCCACAAACGCTTTGTTCATTATCCTGGTTTTTCCAAAACCTATTAACTTTAATAACCTACACCTGTCAAGATGAGAGAGATGGGGTGATGGGAACTCATACATGACTGATGACAAATTGATTTCTCGGATGCAGGCGGTTCAGTCGCCAATAATTCCTGTGGTTGGGGAACTGATTAAAAATTCTCCGGGAACCATTTCTCTCGGACAGGGTGTAGTCTCCTACAGTCCACCACCAGAAGCAATTGAACTTTTACCGAAGTTTTTAGGGGAAGCGAGAAATAATCTCTATCAAGCAGTGGAAGGAATTCCGCCTTTATTAACTGCATTGACAGCAAAATTGTCAGCTTTTAACGGTATTGAAATTACTGATGAAAACTGTGTTGTGGTGACAGCCGGTAGTAATATGGCGTTTATGAACGCGATTTTGGCAATTACTTCGCCTGGGGATGAAATTATTCTGAATACGCCATATTATTTCAATCATGAAATGGCTATTACAATGGCGGGTTGTCGTGTGGTGTTGGTAGAAACAGATGAAAATTACCAATTGCGTCCAGAAGCCTTAGCCGCAGCAATTACACCAAAAACCAAGGCTATTGTGACGATTTCCCCGAATAATCCCACAGGGGTTGTCTATTCTGAAGCGGCTTTACGCCAAGTCAATCAAATTTGTAGCGATCGCCATATCTACCACATCAGCGATGAAGCTTACGAATATTTTACCTACAACGGTGTCAAACATATTTCACCAGGGGCATTTGCTGGCAGTAGTGATTATACAATTTCTCTCTACAGCCTTTCTAAAGCCTATGGTTTTGCCAGTTGGCGCATTGGCTATATGGTAATTCCCCAGCATTTACTTGTGGCTGTCAAAAAAGTTCAAGATACAATTTTGATTTGTCCGCCTGTGGTGTCACAGTATGCAGCATTAGGCGCATTGCAGGCAAAAGATGAGTATTTGAAGGAAAATATTGGTGCGATCGCTCAAGTACGTCAGTTAGTGATAGACTCGCTGAATCATCTCCAAGGTTTATGTACTATTGCTCAAGCTGATGGTGCGTTTTATTTCTTTCTCAAAGTGCATACTCATATCAATGCGTTTGAGTTGGTGAAAAGATTAATTCAAGAACACAAAGTTGCGGTAATTCCTGGGACAACCTTTGGGATGGAAAATGGCTGCTATTTGCGCGTTGCTTATGGGGCGTTACAAGACAATACAGCCAAAGCAGGGATAGAAAGATTAGTTAATGGTTTGCGGAATATTATTTAATTCTCCCCCAAAGGCGCAAAGAGTAAGCAAATTTTCTCTTTTCTGACTCCTAAAATTAGGAGTTTTTCTTGTCAAACAACAAATTTAATCTATCTGCTAAAACCTGCACATGAGGTTCTTGGAGCAAACTGAAGTGATTTCCTGGTAGGTGATAAATTTGTGCTATTTTTTGCTTCTTCCACCCAAATCGAGGGAAAAGAAAGCGTAACATTTTATGAGATAAATATACAAATTCACTAGATAGAAAAAGGTGAATCTTACCAGAGTAGTCTTGTTGGCTAATATAAAGCTGTTGGTAAATATTCATAGGTGAAACTAAATTCTTTGTTGAATTTTTCCCTAAATATTGATAATTCTTTTGAAAGAACTTTCTTATCTGCCGAATAGCTGGAAAAACTTGGTTAGCATAGTAATACAATCTATGATTATAAGCAGGAAAGTCTATGATTATTAAAATAGATACTTTTTTTCCAAGAGCTTCTAGTTGTTTAGCAATTTCATAAGCAACCAAACAACCATAAGAATAACCACCTATAATATAATCATCATTTGGTTGTAAGGCAAGAATATCATGAATATGATGTGATGCAATTGCTTTGATATTTTCTTGTTTATTTTGATATCCAAATGCAGATAATCCTGATTCTATAAAATGAATTGGTTGTTCTTTCCCTAGGTGTTGAGAAAGTGGTAACACTTCATTTAAACTGCTAGCACAGAAGAAAAATGGTTGTTTATTACCTTGATGATTGAGACTGGTAATTAAAGATTCAGGTCTAGGTTTTTCTCCTTGACGGCCAGCAGTGATTACTATAAGTTTGCGATAATCCTCTTGGTTCAACATAGGAGAACTGAAAGAGAAAGATGATTCTACAGTTTGTGTCTGACGCATCACCTCAGCCAATTCTCTAATTGTTGGTACTTGAAACAGTGTGGCTAGGGGTAGTTTTTTGTCCAAAGTCTTTTCAATTTCGGCAAATAAACGCAATGCTAATAAAGAATGTCCTCCTAAATGAAAGAAGTTATCATCAATACCGATAGATGAAACACCTAAAACTTTTTTCCAGATTTTAATTAATTGCTGTTCTAACTCATCTTGAGGCGCAGACTGAGTAACTTGGGAAAGTTGTTGGCTTGGTTGGATTTTGAAAGCATGGAGTTTATCTTTCTGTTGTTGCCAATATTTTTGATCTTGAGTCAATATTGGCAATGACAAAATATTCTGGTCTGGATTGGCTACTAGTTCTTGTAGCAAAATCTGAAAATTCTGGATTAACTGTTCAATTGTGGCAGCATCAAACAGTTCAGTATTATATTCAAATATGCCTTCCAATCCTAGAGGTGTTTCCCACATCAACACCGACAAATCACATATAGCCGTACCTTTTTCAACTGGTATTGACTCTATATCCAATCCAGTCAACTCTAGATTGTTCATAGGTACATTCAGCAGATTGAATATCACCTGATACCAAGGTGAGTAACTTAAATCTCTGCTGGATTGTAGATTAGATAACAACTGCTCAACGGGAAAGTCTTGATATGGATAGGCTTCTAAAGTGATTTGCCGTACCTGCTTGATCAAGTTCAGGAAAGAGGGGTTCCCAACTATACTGATGCAAAGCGGCATAATATTGGAGAAGCAGCCGATTATAGATTCAATTTTAGTATGGTTGCGGTTGGCTGTTGCTGAACCAATCACTATATCTTTTTGACCACTGTAGGAATGCAGTAAAATTGCAAAACCAGTTAACAGTGTCATGAAGAGGGTAGATCCAGATTTTTGACTGAGGTGTGTTAGTTGCTGCGTTAGCTCTGAGTCAAGGTGAAATGATTGGATATACCCTGAAAAAGATTGTAATTGAGGACGAGGGCGATCGCTTGGTAATTGCAGCAAGGGAGGCGCAGCCGCTAGTTTACGACTCCAGTACTCTACTAAAGGTGTATAGACTTCCGGTTGCTGAAACCATTGCCGATGCCAAAGGCTAAAATCACTGTATTGCCATAACGGTGGAGCCAGAGGAGACGGAGATTTTTGTGTATAAGCTTTATAGAGAACTGATAATTCCTGGTTAAAAATTCCCAATGACCAGCCATCGGCAGCAATATGATGTATCGTGATCATCAATATATAATCTTTCTCGGTCAATCGCAGTAATCGCGCCCGGATGGGTGGCTCTTGTGTAAGGTCAAATGTCTGTCTGGCTTCTGCATCGACTAAACTTTGAATTTCCCTTTCTTCGTAGTTTTCAATTTGTTGGACGAGAATGGAAATCTTCAATTCAGCAGCAATGTGTTGAACCGGTAGCCCTTCTACAATGGGAAAGGTAGTTCGCAACGATTCATGTCTTTGAATAATTGTGTTAATTGCCTGTTCTAAACTCCCAATATCCAAATTTCCTGTCAGCCGCAACATTATTGGTAGGTTATAAATCGGTCTAAGACCAGATTTTTGCTCTAACAACCATAATCGTTCTTGATATACCGACAAAGGTAGGTTGTTTTTATCTGAAATTGCTGGCAATTCAGGAACACTCAATAGAGAGTCTGCTTGCTGATGTGCTGACTCTATCTGTTGACTCAACTCAAAAATTGTAGATGCTTCTAGAACTGCGGAAACAGGCAAATCTACTCTAAAACAGTCCCGCACGCGAGAAACAATCTGAGTAGCATGAAGAGAGTGTCCACCTACTTCTAAAAATGGTTGATAGATTCCCACTTGAAACCCTAAAACCTCTGCCCAAATATTAGCTAGTGTTTTCTCTGTTTGAGTTCGAGGTAACACAAAATTACTATCTATATCTATGCAGAGATTCTCCAAGTTAGGTAGAGCATTTCTATCCACCTTACCATTAGCATTCAGAGGTAACTGATCCAACAAGATAAAGGCCGATGGAATCATATAATTTGGCAATTTCTGTTGGAGAAAATGGCGTAATTCACTAGAATTTACTGCACCAATGTTTGCTTCTTGAGTAAAATATGCTACTAATCGCTTGTCTCCTGGACGGTCTTCCTGGGCGAGTACAACAACCGATCGCACAGATGGGTGTTGTGCCATAACTGCCTCAATTTCACCCAGTTCCACCCGAAATCCTCGAATTTTGACCTGAAAATCAATTCTACCCAAAAACTCAATTGTGCCATCAGGTAGCCAGCGAGCGCGATCGCCTGTTTTATAAAGACGCGAATTGGGGTCATCACTAACAGGATTTTGAATAAATTTTTCTGCGGTTAAATCTGGTCTATTCAAATAACCCCTCGCTAACCCATCACCCCCAATATAAAGTTCTCCTGGAATGCCAATGGGAACTATTTGTAAAACATCATCAAGTATATAAACTTGGGTATTAGCAATGGGACGACCAATAGGAATTGAGTCTTTTTGCAAATCATTAACAGTAATTTTATGGCAACAGGTAAAGGTTGTATTTTCTGTAGGGCCATAGCCATTGATTAATTGACATTCTGGTAATTCTTCTAAAACTTTCTCGACATGATATCTTGATAAAACATCACCTCCTGCTAAAAGTTGGCGTAGGGATTTTAGATTTTCTATCTGTTCTTCCACTATTAAATTAAATAATCCTGCTGTTAACCATAATGTAGTAACATTATATTGCTTGATTGCTGTGCCAATTTCTTGTAAGGATGGTGTTTTAACTGGCATCAACACCAATTTACCGCCATTTAATAAAGCAGCCCAAATCTCAAATGTTGCTGCATCAAAGGCAATCGACGCAAGCTGTAAAATAACTTCATCAGCACTAAAATTAGCATAATTTGTATTTTTAACTAGTCGCACAACACCACGATGTGTTACACAAACGCCTTTGGGTTTGCCTGTTGAACCGGATGTGTACATTACATAAGCTAAATTTTGGGCAGTGACTTCACTATCAAAAGAAGTACCATCAGAAATGGTGGTTAAATTACTTTGCTCATCAACACAGATAGTTTGAAGATGATTTGCAATTAAGGATAGATGATTTAATTGATTTTTTTGAGTGATTAGAATAGATAAATTTGCATCTTTGAGAATAATTTCTAATCTTTCTAAAGGAGCAGATGTATCTAACGGTAAATAGGCTCCACCTGCTTTTAATATAGCTAAAATAGTGATAATTACATCAGGAGAACGGTCTAAATATAAAGCCACTAACGTTTCTGTTGTGACCCCAATTTGTCGTAAGTAATCAGCCAGTTGATTTGATTTATTTTCAAGTTCCTGATAAGTTATTTGCTGACGTTCATACTCAACCGCCACAGAGTTAGGTGTTTTTAATACTTGAATTCTAAATAATTCGTGAATTGTCGCATTTCTGGGATAATCTGTTTTTGTATTTGTCCATTCTTCTAACAAAGAGCCTGCAAATTGAGTTAATGAGTCGGCAATATTCATATTTTTAACAAAATTCAAATTATAAATTTATGGTTATTCCAAAATCATTACGGAGTGTATTTGCGGAGATATCTTAGTTGAACATCTCGCAACTCTTATCATTTTCCAAAAATGCTTAGGGATTGATCTAAGCTACATTTGCTCAATGCGCTCAGATCAATTCTCTAAATGAGTACCAAGTTCTTTTACAGACTCGAAGAGACAAGAGCATTTTGATTGGATTATTTCAATCAAAATGCTTTTTCTCCTAGTCAGTTATGCGTTTCCTCCGTAGAAAACATGATCTGCCAGCCCCAAACCGTTGTTGTATTCATCCAGTTTGCTAGTAATGAAACTACCAGCATCTAAACCATAGGTAACTTTGGTATTGGAGTTGTAGGGACTTGGCAAATTGGATGCACTGGAAATACCTTGACTCCAGTAATTATCTATGCGTGGGCTATTGACACTGCTCCCAGTAAGTTGATTTAACGCGCCATCACCCTTCTTATCAGCATTTTCGTCTGGAGTTACAGCTTGCAACCAATTGATGCCTTCGTTGATATAGTATCGAGCATCTTGATCGGTTGTACTAGCTGCTGTGTCAATGGGGTTGCCAGCAAGATAATTCAACCAACTAGCCACTAAAGAGCGACCAAGATCGTAACGTACATCTCCATTAGGATGTGCTGAGGCATCAACAATCTGGCGTGCTTGGCTAAGAGTATAGAAAATGGTATCCTCCCCGGTATCAGTTATACCGTTGCGGTTGTAGTCACCGATAAGTAACCCTGCACTATATTGTCCAGTCACAGGATCAAGCACTTTTCCAGATTGGGCGGAGTTGGTATAAGAAGGGAACAGAAGGTCACTGTCTGCAAAATTAGCCAGTGTTTTTTGTGTTGGCTCGTTACCTTGGACACCATCCCAGAACTTCTGCCACTCGGTATTTGCCCAGAAACCTGGGGTACGCACACCAGGTGCAGCAATTACTGTGTCAGTATCAGTAGCACTGTTATTGTTGGAATTAGTATCAGTGAACCCAGTGGGAGCAGTAATCGTGGCAGTATTAACCAGAGACGCGGGCGTGACTTTGAGAACATCAAGATGGCGAATCTTGAACTGATCCTCTGGGCTGGTATCTGTGTCTAAAGCCGCAATCACAATGGTGTTACCCACATACTTGCCTGCATTCACATCAGCCCAGCGATCGCTCGTGCTAGTAGTAACGTTAGCTTCGTAGAACCCAAAACTGTTGAGAATTGAGTCGCTTAAAGTCGTGGGAGGACTGCTAAAATTGCCAATCCAGACAGAAATATCACTGTCCTTGATGACATATTGCAGATAAGCCTGATCCAACACTACTGCTTCTGAGAACTGGAATAGGACGTAGTTATCCCTTCCGCCAACGTTATCAACGACGTGAGTGTTGTTACCGCCATTTCCTTCACTACTGTCGGTGACACCCAATCCACCACCATAGCTACCCAG
>NZ_JACJRY010000063.1:0-30155 GCF_014697485.1 Anabaena sp. FACHB-83
CCTTGTCAAACCTGCGGTTTGAGGGAGTTTTGGGGTGTTTCGTTTTTAGCACTCGATTCATCTCGCCGCCAAATCAAAGATTATGGCGGGAGCCTTCTCTCGGAATTAGGTAAAGAAGGGGATATAAGCGATCGTACTTCCCAACATCATACAGGCGATCGCAGATCAGTTTGGGGTTACACTCAAGAAGCGCGGACGACCAGCTAAGGATGAAGAGGAAAAATATGAGCCGATTTCCATTAGATTTCATCCTAAAATCATAGCTTGGGCAAAGGAAGAAGCAGAAAAGCGAGGGATAGGCTATCAAACGGTTATCAATGAAGCACTATTGGAGAAAATAGGCTAAAACTTAGCGATCGCACTTTCCCAATATTACAAACGCGTAGCCGTAAGGCTTGTAGTTAGACATCGCACTTACCAAAGTGTTTTGACGTGTGGATAGTTGAGAATTTTTTGATCGCAGGTCATAAGTTCTATATTGCGGCGGTAGGCGATCGCAACAATAATACGATCGGCTGGGTCTTTGTGGAAGTCGCCGGGTAATTGGGTACTGGTAATTGCATCAAGTGGATCGAGTGGTTCTATGGTAATTCCAGGTCGGCTTTTGGCAAGTGTAAAATCATTGTCCCAAAGCATCCCATAATTCAGGCATGGGTTCGTCAAAATCTGGAGGAATTGTCAAGGGGATTTTGCGTAGGGGATGCTGAGGACTGCGATCACTCTTTAAATCAATTGCATCAGGGGTTGGAGATGGCGGTGATGATTGCACTGTAAGACTTTGAGCTAAAATTTGAAGGATGCGAATCCTTTCTGCTAAGTCGAGGCTGAGGAGTTGTTGTTCTAGTTCTTGATTGCCCATAACGAGAGCGCCTAATGACTGTGTTATTTATTTTAGCGGAACTTTCCAATGCTTCCGGTGACAGATAACGCGATCGCAATCATAGTTTTGCGCTTATTACTTTAGTTAGTTCTGGTATCTGTTCTGGACAAATTTCCTTGCGTAACTCTGGACGAGTAACAAAATAATCTTTTAGCCAATGACAGCTACGAGTTAATAAATCATCTAATCCTTCCAAACGCCATACTCGGACTGTACCACCAGAACCGACAGCAGTAATTAGCTTACCATCTGGGCTAAAACTTATGCCATTAATTGCTTCTTCAGGAATTGTATATTCAGCTAACTGCCCACCTTTTACATGCCATAGTTGAATAATTCCACGCCCTCCTGTAGCAATAAACTGCCCATCGGGACTAAAACTTAAGATAAAAACGTCGCCTTGATTAGAGCGATTTCCATCAGGTACAAAGTTGCTACTGAAAATTGAACTTTGGTCAAGCACGACTATCTGCTTACCAGAAAAATCCCAAATTCTAGTGTCTTTCCTACCCGCAGTTGCAATATATTTTCCATCTGGACTAATACTTGCCGAATTGATTTCACCTTGTTGACTATTAAATTCCCAAAATTTTTGAAATTTCAAAACTTCTTGTCCAGATAATTTCCATATTCTGACAAAACCATCTCTTCCTACAGTAACTAAGTCTTTACCATCTGGGCTAAAATTGATAGCTGAAACTTCGCCTTTGTGTTCTTTAAACTCATCTAATAGTTTCCCTGATAAATCCCATAGTTTAGCTGTACTATCCGTGCTTGATGTTGCAATATACTTTCCATCTGGGCTAAAACTTACCCAAGAAATTCTACCTTCATGACCTTGCCATTGCGCTAATAATTTACCGGATAAATTCCAGACACGAATTAAGCCATCTTTTCCAACTGTAACTAAAATTTTACCATCTGGGCTAAAGACAACACTCCAAATCTCTCTCTGATGTTTTAATTCAGTTAAGAAACGCCCCCATAAATCCCAAATTTTAACACCACCTCCACCAGAAGTTGCTAGCAATTGCCCATTTGGACTAAAAGTAACCCAATATTGTCCCGCACTTTTTTGTTCCCATTGAAATTCTTTATCTTTTGATATTGCCCACAGTCTTACCGTACCATCATCTCCTGCTGTGACTAAAAACTCTCCTTTAGGACTAAAACTCAAAATATTAACAGCACCTTTGTGTCCTTTAAACGTTTTTGTTGATTGAAAAAATCTTTTTTCTGCTGGAATATTAACCGTAATTCCTTTTAATTGATTATTGGTTTCTTTTGATGCTTTATTATTACGTAATTGAGACATATCCTCCTTAGAGATAGTCAAAATATTTACAGTTCCATCATCTGCTGCTGTTGCAATATATTTTCCATCTTGACTGAAACTGACATCTTTAATTGCAACTTTTTGACTTTTAGAAGTTGCATCTAACTGTTTTCCTGATAAATCCCATAGTCTAGCCGTACCATCATCAGAAGCAGTTGCTAAACGCTGTCCATCTGGGCTAAAACTGACATTATTAATTGCCTCTTCATGCCCTTTAAATTCTGCTAATTTATTTCCAAATAAATTCCATAAACGTGCATCATCATTTGGTGAGAGTTCTTTATATTTACCATCGATTTCTCGCGATATAACTGTAACTCTTATAGACTGATATGTACTACTTTTATCACTTCCTGCTGTAACAATAGATTGTCCATCTGGACTAAATCTTAAACAATTAAGTCTATACTGATGTGCCTCAAATTTTCTTAATTGCCGACCTGAAATATTCCAAATTGTTACAGTGCCATTTCTTGATGCTGTCGCAATAATTTTTCCATTAGGGCTAATGCTAATACTGTAGATAAATTCTTGATTATGGCTAAACTTTGCCAATAAATTTCCAGATAAGTCCCAAAGCTTGGCTATTCCATCTGCTCCAGTTGTAACCAAATTCTGTCCATTTGGAGTAAAAATAACACTATAAACACTTCCTTTATCTGCTTTAAATTCAGATAACTTCTGTCCAGATTTATTCCAAATTTTTACTGTTCCATCACTCCCTGCTGTTGCATTTTTTTTGCCATCAAAGCTCAAAGACAAACTTTTAATTTCACCTTGTTCTGGGCTGAATTGATTTTTTTCATAAATGTTATTAACTATTTTTTGTAAAGCTAAAAAAGGACTAAA
Source organism: Anabaena sp. FACHB-83 (assembly GCF_014697485.1). Classification (NCBI taxonomy): domain Bacteria; kingdom Bacillati; phylum Cyanobacteriota; class Cyanophyceae; order Nostocales; family Nostocaceae; genus Anabaena; species Anabaena sp. FACHB-83. Next base: position 3,066 of record NZ_JACJRY010000063.1, read on the forward strand.
TGATGGAAAATTATGCAATAAAATTTGGCTACCAAATAATACCTTGAAATTTTGCCCCATCTTAACAGATGATAATAAAGACTCTATTTGTTGATACTCAAATCCTCGTAAAATATTTATTCCAGCTACTTCTAGTTTTGTTGCTTCCTGAGCTAATTTCAGTTCACTAAGAGCTTGTCTTTGTTTTTCTTCAGCTGTTACTAATTGTTGTTGTACTTCCTGCTTTTGTTTTTTTGCTTCTTCTAGACTTACTATTGCAGATGTAAGCTCATTTTTAGCTTTTTGAGCTAAATGTTCCGCTTCTTGCTGTTCTTGTTCAGAATTTTTAGCTTTTTTTTCCGCAGTTTGCGCCTTCTCATTTGCTGCTATAAATTTTTGCTGTGCAAATGTAAATTTCTGATTTGCAGTTTTTAAATTAGCACTAGCTATCCGGAATTTTTCATCTGCTTTTTTAGCTTTATTTTCTGCTTGTTTTTGTTTTCCTTTTGCTGCTTCTAAGGATTTTTCTCCTTCTTCTTTTTGCTTCATTAGTATTTTGATACTTTCTCTAGCTTTCCTGAGTTCAAAATTTGTAGAATTTAGTTTTGACTTCGTAGAATTGAATTGAGATGTTGCAGCAATAGCACCAATAATAGATAAAACAAGCACAATCAAACCAATGCGAATTCTGTGATTTGTATTTTTCTCCACCTCTGTTAATCGCTGCTTTGCCTTTTCTTCTTCCTGTAAAGCTTGATTTCGCCTAGTTTCCGCCTCCACAACCTTCTGATTTAACTCAGCTTCCACACTCGCTGAAAAAAATCGATAATCAACATAGCTCAATCTCCTTCTATCCGCCCAAACACGAGCTTTTTCTAAATCCTCCCCCCGCAATAAACAAGTATTATCCTGATAATTACTCTCTACCCAAGCCCGTAATTTATCAGCATAAAAACGCAATTTACCTAACTCATTCTCTACCCAATTAATATCAAAAACACTCCCATAAATCTGGTTATAAACCCTTAATTTCCCTTGCTGCTGTACCACCAAACCAGTCAAACGCAAGCGCATCTGCTCAAAGCCACTATCAGCAGTCATTTCTTTTTGTTGCAAAATCTGCTGATATAACCCCAGCAAAGCCACAGAAACTTCTTCGTTAATTAGTAGCCTGTCTCGAATCGTTTTTAAATGCTCTTGTTTATCGTTTGCTTCCCAATTATCAATAATTTGATTGTTAATAATTTCTTGTACTAATTCAATAATCTGATTTTCATCAACAGACCTAAAATCTTGCTTCTCGATACTTAAAGCTTTCCCCAACAATTCACAAACTCTCTGAGTTAAAAAAGGCTGTCCCCCCGTCCAAGCTAAAACCTCTTGCATCACCGCTTGGGGATTTCCTACTTTCCCTGCTAATCCCTTTGCTAAAGGTTCTATTTCATGAATCTTAAATCCATCTAACTCAATTGCTTCGCCAATATTAAACGGAGTTCGGGTTTTATCTTGGATTAAATCACCGGGGGTTGCTACTCCTAATAAAGCAAAAGTCAACCGTTTATAAGCTGGATTTTCAGAGCGTTTGTTATAACAACTTCTAATCAGAGCAAAAAAATCTTCGCTCGCAAATCCTAAACTCAGGGTACTATCAATTTCATCGATAAAGATAATAATCTGCCCTGGGATAGATGACAAAAGTACATCTTCAATAAATTCATCAAACTTCTGCACAGGGGAAATATCATGGCGATCGCGCCACCAAGTCCGACGAAATTCGATTGGTTTGGCAATTTGCAAATCTTTAACAATTTTGGAAACAATACCCGTATACCATTGTTCTTGAGTGACGTTATCTTTGCTACCTTGTCCAGAAACATCAATACTAGAACAAGCCACCCCTTCGTTGACAAGTCTTTGCATCACCCGAACTTTCAAGCTCGATTTACCCATTTGGCGCGAGTTAAAGACGTAACAATATTTACCAGCTTTCAAAGCATGATAAAAATCCGAGTCAGCTTTCCTCACCACATAACTAGGAGCATCCGGGGGGAGACTGGCTCCAACTTGGTATTCGTAATTGTCAACCATTACTTTTTCAATTTCTCTGATTTTGGTTAAGAAACACCAAAAAATAAATTATTACCAAATTTACGGTTAGTAGGGTGCGTCAGTATGAATAATTTCTTGGTACAGCTAGGTTTTCTTGCACTGACGCACCCTACATTTTGGATATTTTCTTATCTGGAAATCCCTTATCTAATTATTTTTCTGCAAAATAATAAACATCAAACAACCTCAAAAGCTTGTGTTATATCAGTTTAGCTGAAGTAGGATTGTAAAAACTTTGAATTTAATTTGAATTTGATTTGAGTTTGATTTGAGTTTTGTAAGTACGATTTTTAGGGGTTTATCTATAGCGAGAAATCCTCTAATCTGTTGGTATAGTTATTATCTATTTTTTTATGACTATCAATCCAGAACCCATTGGGGGGTTAGGTTTTAGGGTGCGTCAGGACTGTATCAACAAAGTTAAAGCTGCCAACAAGACCGCTATGATGAAAATGGGCAAGAAGAATCAAGAAACTTTTGCCCATGCGATTGAAATTGCTCCATCGACATTAAGTAGTTTTCTCAATGGTAAAAATGTCGCGCTGGGAACTTTCCTGCAAATTTGTCAAAATTTAGATTTAAACTGGGAAGACATCGCCGATAGACCAAATAACCCAATTACCCCTCCAGTTCGCCAATCTTCAATAACATCAATATCAATCCTCTCCCCTGATATGTCCATCAAATATCCAGAAGGGCCAGTTGCATTAGATTCAAATTTTTATCTTGAGCGTCCCCCCAAAGAACAGGATTGTTACCGAGAAATTAGCAAACATGGCGCATTAATTCGCATCAAAGCACCGGAACAAAGAGGGAAGACTTCATTACTAATTCGGATTTTGCACCAAGCACAAACAAATGGCGATCGCACTGTTTATATCAGTTTAAAGGAAGCAGATAATCAATGTTTTACCAACTTAGATAAATTCCTGCGTTGGTTTTGTGCAACTGTTAGCCGTAAATTAAAATTAGAAAATCGCTTAGATGAATATTGGGAAGATGATATTAGTTGTAATATGCGCTGCGAAACCTATTTTGAAGAATACATTCTCCCCGAAATAGGTCAACCATTAACCCTCGGTTTAGATGAAGTCGATAGATTATTTGCATATCCCGATATTTACGGCGATTTTTTTGGCTTACTGCGATATCTCCACGAAGAAGCTAGGCGAGAGAATATTTGGCAAAAATTTCGGTTAGTCCTCGCCCATTCCACCGAAATTTATGTCCCTTTAGATATCAACCGTTCTCCCTTCAATGCAGGTTTCCCCGTTGATTTACCAGAATTTAATTCACAACAAATAACCGAATTAGCCCAAAAACATCAATTAAATTGGGGTGAAAAAGAAGTTACTCAAATTATGTCGATGATAGGTGGACACCCGTTTTTAGTCCGTCTTTCTTTATATCATATTGCCCGTCAAGATGTCAGTTTAGATAACTTTCTCCAAACAGCAGCCACCGACTCAGGGATTTATTCAAAACATTTACATCGCATCATGTCCGCCCTCGAAAAACAACCAGAATTATTAGCAGCAATGCGGGAAGTTGCCAAACTTGATCGACCATTACAGTTAAGTTCTGAAATCAAATTCAAATTACAAGCAATGGGATTAGTCAAAATCACAAATGATGGTGTGATACCCAGTTGTGAATTATATCGACAATATTTTCAGAATTTTTAATCCCCTGTTTGTTGCGAATGCAGCATCAACTGAAGGTGAAAATATTCTATTTATATTCAAAAGAAAATCAAAAGAGATTTAAACCAGTTTCAGTGCGAAACACTTATAATTCCAGTGTTTGATGAAATTGTCGAGTTCAACAGACAATTTCATGTTACAAGCATTCAGCAACAAACAAATCAAAAACCTCACAGCAACCGCAGTCTTCGCATTTATATCCCTTTTTCCAAGCGTAGTTCGTGCAGAAGACGATCGCCCATATATTTATCAAGTCAGAAACCAGCTAGTCAAAGCAGCGATCGCATCAGATTTGGATGGTTACACTTTAACTCACGAACCTACCATCGATACCCTTCGTGAAGGTCGCTCCCACTATATCAATATAAATCTGCGTGCAGGTATGTCCTATGGAATTGTGGGAGTGTGTGACAGCGATTGTCAAGATTTAGACATTTCTCTTTATGATCACCGAGGAAACTTGATTGCTTCAGATTTACAAGATGATGACATTCCCGTGATTAGCCTCAATCCCTCTCGAAGCGGTAGATATCAAATCCAAGTTGATATGGCTAATTGTAATGCCAATACTTGTTACTACGGCATAGGTGTATTTGGTCAATAAACCTAAATGGAAGTCGATCAGGCATTCAAAAAGGGGAGTAATATTCACAGCCTCTCTCCTCGAAGCGGCTACGGTGTACACACAAGTTGTAGCTGCAAGGGTTTCAGACGTTATAGCCTCCTTAAATTGTCATTACGAGCGCAGTGATAACGGAGCGAAGTAATCGCATAATCTCGTAGTTTTGGCGATTGCTACCCTTCGGGAAGTCTTACGCCTACGTCGTTCCTCCTCGCAATGACAGGTTTTCAGAGCGATCGCAAAACCGAAAGCTAGAATGACAAAACCAAACGATAGGTAGGATTTCAAGACTTGTGTGTACACCATAGCCGCTTCGAGGAGAGGGGTTTCAAGAAGAAGTCGCACATCGGATCAAAAATTACACCAAGTTTAAGAAAATCAGACCTGAGCAAGTGAAGTGTTAACTTAGATGATTAGTTGCCCAACAGGGCGCATAATATGAAAACTTTTCCATCTTGCTTTGGTAAGAGTCAACAAAATAAATTAGTTCGTTTGGGATTGTCAGCATTAACGGCTTTAGCTATCACAGGCGGTATACATTCAGTTAATGCTACTCCCCTAAAAACCCAAAATTCAGCAGAAATCGCTTCAGCATCAGTCAGCCTCAGTCAAACACAAACCGTTACTAATCAGCCTTCCTATCAAGCAATGCAGATAGCACCATTGATTCCCATAGTGGTGCTTGGTGGCGTTGTGATATTTGTGCCGTTGTTTTTTGGTGGGTTGGTGGTGATTGGTGAACGGGAAGTTGGCATTGTCGTGAAAAAATTTGACCTTTCGGGACGCGGACTGCCAGCCGGACGATTAATAGCCATCAACGGTGAAGCAGGTTTGCAAGCCGATACCCTCGCACCTGGTTGGCATTGGGGTTACTGGCCTTGGCAATATTCGGTTCGTAAAGAATCGGTGGTGGTGGTACCCCAAGGTGAAATCGCCTTGATTGTAGCCGCAGATGGCGCATCCAACCCACCAGAAAGGATTTTGGGCAAAATTGTCGATTGTGATAATTTCCAAGATGCACGCAAATTTCTGACCAATGGCGGCGAGAAGGGTCGTCAAATGGGCTTCTTGACTGCTGGTACTTACCGCATTAACACCGCACTGTTTCGCGTCATTATGGCGGCGAATGCCAAACACAATGATATGCAGGCCGAACAGTTGCGGGTATATAGTGTGGCATCAGATAAAGTCGGCATTGTCACCACGTTGGATGGTTTACCGATTCCGGCTGGTGAAATTGCAGGGCCGATGATTCCCGGACACGACAATTTTCAGAGTGGTCAAAAATTCCTCGATGCTGGCGGACGCAGAGGTTTGCAAGAGCAAATCTTACTGTCTGGTTCTTGGAACCTGAACCCCTGGTTTGTACAGGTTGAGCAAGTTCCAATGTCTGAAATCCCGATTGGTTATGTGGGTGTGGTGATTTCTTTCGTTGGTCAATCTCAAGAAGATGTCAGTGGCGCAACTTTCACGCATGGTAACTTGGTGAACCCTGGACACAAAGGTGTGTGGATAGAACCGTTGTATCCAGGTAAGCATCCCGTCAACTCTCGAATTATGAAAATTGAGTTGGTTCCTACGACTAACATTGTGTTGAATTGGTCAAGTCGTACCGAACGCCACAGCTATGATGCTAATCTGGCTTCTTTGACGGTGCGATCGCGCGATGGTTTTGCCTTTGATTTAGAAGTTGCCCAAATTATTCATGTCGGCGCTTTGGATGCACCAAAGGTAATTTCTCGTGTGGGTTCTATGCAAAATCTAGTTGACCATGTATTAGAACCGACCATTGGTAACTATTTCCGCAACTCTGCCCAAGATTACACTGTACTTGATTTTCTCACCGCCCGGAGCGATCGCCAAGCGGAAGCGGCTGAATATATTCGCGCTGCGTTACGCGCTTATGATGTGCAAGCAATTGACACCTTAATCGGTGATATTCAACCGCCTGCATCCTTGATGCAAACCCAAACTGACCGCAAAATTGCCGAAGAACAACGCAAAACCTACGAAGTACAGCAAGTAGCCCAAACCCAACGTCAGCTACTAGTTAGGGAAACAGCCCTGGCTGATATCCAACAAGAAATGGTGAAATCGGAAAAAAGCGTCCAAATTGCGGAACTCAAAGCCCAAGCCCAAATTCAACACGCCACTGGGGAAGCCGAAGGAATCAAATTACGCGCCATAGCCGAAGCAGAAGGGATTCGCGCCACAGGTAACGCCAAAGCCGAAACTTACCGCGCTGGTGTGGAAGCCTTGGGACAACAAGGTTATACAGCTATGCAACTGATGCAGATTATCGGCGATCGCAACGTCCGATTGATACCAGAAGTTTTAGTCAGTGGTAACGGTAATGGTAATGGCTTGGTAGATGGTTTACTCTCAATGATTTTATGGAATCAAACTGGTAAGCAAGGTGAAGTCACACCAACACCCTTACATCCACATCCCATAGTTGTGAATAACCCAGCAGTTTCACCAAATAATCATTCGCCCATAGTTGCGGAATTCCCAACAGATAAGTAACTTTAACCTGTCCCTTAACCCCTAGAGCTTGAATATCTGAGTACTATGTCAAAATATTAGTCCCTAATCCATAGTCCGCAGTTCCTAGTACCTTTGTCATGCTTGATGGTGTATGAAGTTCATAGGAACTGCTTAGAAAATCTGAGCATAATAAAAGTTAACTAGGTGGATATTGCCACATATAATCCAAACTTAAGTGACCTTCAAATCCTCTCTTTTTAAACCATTCAAAAGTTTTATTATTTGTATGTCCTGCTCTAGCTAGTATAATTAGCTCTTTCTTTTCGTTCCACATTTTTTCACAACTACGCTTTAATAATTCAGTTCCATAACCATTTCTTCTAAAATGCTCCGGCACATTAATATCAGCTAAATACCATCCGTTTTCTTCCTTATGTTGAAAATAATCACCACTCCAATAACAAATCCCTAGTAAAGTTTTATCTTGTCTATATAAACCGTAAGCAACCACAGTATAGGGAACTTCCTGTACTTCCACTAATGGATCTCCAATCAGATGAGAACGAGTTTCTCTACACTCTATAATTTCTCTAAAAATTAGATTTTTCAAATCTTCTTCTGAAGCTGGCATATTTTTCAAAAATTATTCATTAATATACTTAAGTAAAAATAAAAACTAATCTATTTAAAATTTAAATCCGCCACCAGTTCCAATAATTATTGCTAAAAGTCCTATACCTCCAGCTATTGTCAAAGCTTCATTCCATCTTTGCTTTTCAACTTCTTGCTTATACTTTTTCTCTAATGCTTTTACGAGGAGAAAACGCTCTGGAAAAGGCATATTAATAACTTTTTGGGGTGTAATATGATAAGGTTCAAGAACTGAGAGTTCATTAATTATCTTTTTTCGCTTGGAAGTCAATTCTTCTAATTTTTTATCAAAGTCTCTTTTTACGCTTTTAATTGCATTGACATAGCTGCTTTTGTATGTTACTGATATTAATTTACTAAGTTTGACTTCAGAAGAAAAAATTTTATACTTATGGCAGTATTCAATAACCTGTTCTGAAAAAACAATATATTCGTCTTGGATATTTTTAATACTAGTACTATCTATAGTAGACTCTAATATTAAATATGAAAGACTCATAGTTGCAGATATCAATACACTCACAAAAGCAACCGATGTGTTAGTCATATAAGATCCAATAAAAATATTAAATAACTTAACACCCCAAAACAAAAAGCAATAAAAGATTACAAATAGTATAATTTCTAATCCCAACAACCTAAGTAATCTAGTACATCTCATTAATGCTGTATCAGGGCTTAATGTTCTTTTTAAGTGTTCTTCAACTGAGTCTAAATAGCTTTTAAAATGAGTTTCTACTTGATCTACCTTACAGATAAATTCCAAATAAATTTTTCTTTCTTCTTCTTGAAGAAGAAGAACACCTTCATTCAGAATTTCTGGAGAAAGTAGTTCATCAAGAGTCAATATCTCAATATTTTCACTACTATTTCCCATGTATTCAAAAAGTTTTGCATCATACTCAACTCGTAATTTTTCATCTTTAAGAGTTGTGTATGCTTCATTTATCAGCTTGAGTCTCTCTTCTGCGAGCTTTCTTAAATATTGTCCTGATTCCAGTGGTATTTTGTCGGGATGAAGCTCTTTAGCCAAATTTAAGTAGGCTTTCCTAATATCTTCCATAGAAGCATATCTATTAACACCAAGTAGCTCATAAAAGTTTTCCTCTTTCTTACCCATCTCTCCCATAAGTTGACTTCAAAATAACGCCAAAATTTTTGAATTCAGTATGATACTTGATAGATTATCACTTTATCGTTATTACGTGTGATGAAGTTTTAGAATCGCCTACAAGTTGGCCTAGTAAAGATATTCTTCCTGGTTTCGCCCTATTCCTTACTCCCTACTCCCTACCTCATTCCTTTTCATAATTTGCCAACATTGTTGTGCGATCGCCCAATCTTCTTGAGTATGTATCACTAACACTCGCGCTGTAGAATCAGGTGTGGCGATATCCTGATCAACAGGTCGATTTTGATTTTTGGCTGGGTCAATTTTCAAGCCCAAAAATCCAAAGGCTTCGCAGACAGCTTGGCGAATACCTGACGAATTTTCCCCAATACCTGCGGTAAATAACAATACATCCAATCCGCCCAGACTAGCCAGCATTGACCCAATTTCCGAACGCAGGCGATGGACGTACACATCCCAAGCGAGTTGGGCGCGGTCATTCCCTTGGGCGATCGCTTCAATTACTTGGGGTAAATCGCTGGAAACCCCAGAAATTCCCCGTAAGCCAGAAGCTTTATTTAATACATGATCCAAACTTTCGGCTGAGTAATTAGATTGACGCAGTAGGTAAATTAAAATGCCTGGATCGATGGAACCACAACGACTCCCCATCATTAAGCCATCTAAGGGAGTGAAACCCATTGTGGTATCAATACTGCGACCATTTTTAATTGCGGCTAAGGAACAACCATTACCCAAGTGACAACTAATAATTCGCAACGATGCTAAATCTCGACCGAGAATTTGCGCCGCCCTTTCAGAACAATATTGATGGCTAATCCCATGAAAGCCATAGCGGCGAATACCTTGTTCTACCCATTCGTAAGGGCCGGGATAAATCGCCGCCGCATCCGGGAGAGTGGAATGAAAGCCTGTATCAAATACTGCGACTTGAGTCACTTCGCCTAAACTTTTTTCGATAGCTTCAATACCTTCTAAAGCTGGCGGGTTGTGTGCGGGGGCGATATTAGAAAGACGAGCGATCGCATCTTTTACCTCTTCAGTAATCACCACACTATGGCGGTAGTCTTGTCCACCATGAACTACACGATGTCCCACCACATCAATTTCTGACACTTCATTGACTACTTTAGTCGCACCACGGCTGAGGGTATAAAGCATATAAGCTATGTGTGCTTGACGAGAGTCACCATAAATAGATTCATGCAAAGTTTCACCGGATGCTGTTTTCACCTCAATTTCTGCCGCACCTTGGTCTTGAGTCCAGTTGACTTTGCCTTCCCACAGGGGTTTGGGTGCTGATTGGGGTAAAGCATCATCAACTATTTCATACAGACAGCTTTTTTGACTGCTGGAACCAGCATTTAGTACTAGGATTTTCATAAATTTGACCTGAAAGTGCTGAGTGCTGAGTTACCGAAGTTTGCTCAACGGGGGGAACCCCCGCACGCAACTTCTCGCTGAGTGCTGAGTAAAAATACTAGTCCAACTTTCATGCTTGGCTTATGAAATAAGTTTCATTGGGACTGTCTCGCTGAAGTTAATGCGATCGCCTTGAGGATTCTTCAACCTGCTAAAAGTGGTGGCGAACTAGAAAATTATGCCATTTTGAGCTATCGATAAACCAAATTGAGTCAAACAATTTTGGATTTTAGATTTGCGATTTTAGATTCAATCCAAAATCCAAAATCCAAAATCTAAAATTCGGAGGGTCAAATTTAGTCGCAAAAGCAAAGTTTTTTGAGAAATGCAATAGACTTTCATCTAATGTCAATCGAGATGTTTTTTGCTTTATTCTAAGCATCGTTTTACAAAAAAATAAATCTATATGCTTAGGCGAGCGCCCTTATATTTTTTTTTAGGAATATTAACGAGTTCTAGCTGTTTCATCTTCAGTGTAGCAGCCCAAGTCCCATCTACATCTAATTCCCAGCAGTCCTCAACTCGGAGTGAAGCTCAAGCGGCTAGTTGGTTTGAAGCCCATCGCTCCCAGCCAGCCGCTTTACGAGCATTTGTACAGCGAATGCCCAAGGGAGGAGATATTCACAGTCATCTAAGTGGGGCTGTGTACGCAGAACATTATCTGGAGTGGGGTGCAACCGATGGGTATTGTGTGAATCCACAAGCGGGGACTTTAGTTGAACCCAAGGCTTGTAATCAGGACAGTAGCTATTTTCCCGCTTCCGAATTGTTCAACCGAACATCTGTTTATGATTCCCTCATCAATCGTTGGTCTACTCGTAACCTGCAATTTGCTGGAAAATCGGGACACGACCAATTTTTTGAAGCTTTTGCTGGATTTGGGACAATATCAGATTCTGCCACCCGTCGGGATGATATGGTCGCATCAGTAGCAAATCGGGCAGCTTCCCAGCATATTACCTATCTAGAGTTAATGCTGACTGTTCAGGGGAGTGAGGTTCGACAGTTAGGGCGGGAGGTGGGTTGGAATCAAGACTTCCAAGCGATGCACGAGCAATTGCTCAAACGAGGATTAACTCAACTAGTAACACTCGGCAATCAGCAATTAATACAGTTGGAGAGTGAAGTTGCGAAAACCCTTGGTTGCGGCACTCCAGCAGCACAGCCTGGATGTACAGTCACGGTGCGCTATTTGCAGCAAACTACCAGAACAAAATCACCTGTGGAAGTATTTGCTCAGTTAGCTTATGCCTTTGCACTGGCTTCATCGTCCAAGCAGGTAGTCGGGATCAATCTCGTCGCCCCAGAGGATCACCCGATCGCACTGCGTGACTACACCTTGCAAATGCAGATGCTACAATTTCTCAAACGTCAATATCCCAATGTTAAAGTTTCACTTCATGCCGGAGAGTTAACCTTGGGGTTAGTTCCAACTGAGCATTTACGTTTTCATATTCGGCAAGCTGTAGAAGTAGCACAGGCATCACGCATTGGACATGGTGTAGATATTCTGTTTGAAGATCGTCCTTTTGAGTTGATGAAGCAGATGCAACAACGGGGCGTGTTGGTGGAAATCTGCCTGACTAGTAATGAAGTCATTTTGAATGTCCAGGGAAATCAGCATCCTTTTATGGAGTATTGGAAAGCTGGAGTCCCAATGACTCTTGCTTCCGATGATGAAGGCATTTCCCGCATTGATTTGAGTCATGAGTATCTGTTAGCCGCAACAAGATACGGGCTGGCATATAAAGACCTCAAGCGACTGGCTCGCAATAGCTTAGAATATAGTTTCGCTCCCGGAAATAGTCTTTGGAAGTCGCCTGAATTTAAGGCAATGGTTCCAGCTTGTGCCAGCGATACCCCTGGTAATACCTCTGTTTCTTCAGGATGCAGTGCTTTTTTACAAAAGAGCGATCGCGCAAGAATACAATGGCAACTAGAATCGGAATTTACTCGGTTTGAATCTTTGGAAAACTGGCTTTGATTGACTTTCCCCAAAATGCTTTAATCCCACATTCCGCATGAAGACTGGGTGTAAGGGTTTAACCCGAATTTCTCACGTATGGGTAGGGGGTGTGGGAAGTGTGGGGAGTGTGGGGAGTGTGGGCGGAAAGATTTCTTCACTATCAGACCCCTATACCCCTGTACCCCTATACCCTTTCTAAAACCGCTATATGTTTTCTAGATTTAGTAACCATTGGTGAAAATGCTGGCATTGTTGGCGGATTGTATCTAGTCCAATCTCAATAGCCAGCAATGAACCATGCAGTACTTTGTCATATTCTTGACAACACTTGAGAATTCGTTTTGAGGGAGCGGTTAACGGATCATCGTTAATGTGTTCTGGTGAAAGAAATTTATTGCGATCGCCTTGTAAAATACTAACTACACTAGCATCAAACCACTCAGCAAATACTTGTGGCTGGCTGTACAGCAGTGCCTCAAATTCATGAACTAACAAATTAGGGATGAAATTTGTGTGACCGATATCCTGACCCATCTTTTGTTCTAAATATTCAACTTTTTGGAATGGGTCACTAGTATTTGGCAAAGAATCCCTTCCGGGAAAATCATTCGGTAAGCGGTACAAATCAAACATTGTGGTCACGAAAGCTGTTTTATCTTCACGGCACTTACGGTCTAATTGTCGCTTGATTTTGGCGTAACTTACTACACCTCCTTTGCCTATAGAACTTGTTCTGACCAAAATCGGTATGAGGTAGATGTCTTTTTCTTGAAAATACTCGTAGAGTAGTTCTTTCACGAACGTTTCCTCAGTTTGACCTTCAACGAAAACATGAACTCGAATCATCGTGAAGGTCTCCCACCCAGGAGGTTTTTCTTCCACAACTCGCCTAAACTATATTCTTCTAGCCATTCCTCTAACTCCTCCTCATGCAACCTGCGTAGTAATGATTTCCCCTGCAAGCGGTCAACAACAATTACATCTGCAACATCAAATTCGTTGAGTAATTCTACAGACTGGGTAGAAACAATCACTTGTTTAGAAACAGTCTTTATCAAAGATGCCAAAATCTTGATTGCATAAGGATGAAGACCGAGTTCCGGCTCATCAACTAGAATTGTTTCTGGCTGAAGTTCTTCCGGTTGTAAAAAAACCGTTGCTAAACAGATAAAACGCAGCGTTCCATCAGAAAGTGAGTGCGCCTTCAATGGTACATCTTGCCCCCGCTCAAACCATTCCAGTTCAATCAAGTTTTTTGGGGAAGGACGTAGGAGAAAGTTACCAAAGAAAGGCGCAACCAACCGAATGGTTTTAACGATTTGCTGATAAGATTTCTGATAATTCTCACGCAACAGATACAAAAAAGCTGCCAGGTTACGAGCATCAGGACGCAAGTAAACATTGTCATTGATACCATGCGGCTGTTTTACATAAGCACTATCACTGGTGTCATGAAAATGATACACTTGCCACAGCTGCATCACAGGCAAACCATATTGATCAACGTTAGTTTCTGTATCAGTGAACGCAGTGAAGAACGCCATTGTCTCGAAATGACCCTTTCCTATTTCCCTCTCACTATTCAAGTTCCACAAAAAAGACTCTGAAGTAAACATCAGACGATGATCTTGGGTTGGTTCAAGGGTAGCAAAGTAGAAATTATTGCCGAAATATAGCTGAAACTCTAGTTTTTCTGTAGTTTTGCGCCCAAAGTGTAGTAAGGCATTCGCTCCACCTTGGAGACTGACAAAAACTTGCAGGTTCCCTTCTAGCATCTGCTGAACCATGCGGAAGAAGCCGATAAAATTGGATTTTCCCGCCCCATTAGCCCCAATTAAAATATTCACCCTGGAGAGTTCAACGTCACACTCAGCGATAGACTTGAAGCCTTTTAAAACTATTCTCGACAGTTGTTTTTCACCTTGCGCCTCCGTCATGAACAGTCTCCCGGTCAACAGGCTTTTTCTACACAGGTTTCATTTTAAAGCAGGAAGCAGAAGGCAGAAAGTGAAAAGGTAAACAGTAAATACAAGCAATAATTAGCTTTGTCCATTTTGACCAAGGTTGGGACGGTCTACTACTTCTCTCAATATAGAAGGTTGGTTTGAGTAACGAAACCCAACACCTCAACGCTTTGTATATGTTGGGTTTCACTGCGTTCTACCTAACCTACCCATCTAAGAGTCTCTTAAAGCCCCTTAAAAACAGGGATTTAGGGGGAGATTTGTGTGTACACGGTAGCCCCGTTCTGGGGTGAGGGGTTTCACGTTTTTTCGTTGCTTCGCTTACGTAAATACCGCTATACTTAGGCAGGGGGACAATATAAATTTGATGCTAAATCAAGGCAGACATTGGACTTGAGAGATTTGGTTTTCTGGTGAATTTCGTCCACCTGCTGATTTTATTTTATAAAATTGCAGATTTATCTTATGGCTGACTCCACGCCGCCTTTTAGTATAAATAATATATTAGAGACGCTTAAGCAAACGACAGAAGCGATCGCTGGTTTTGTACAAACAGTAGCAGGATGGATTCGGGACAAAAAATGGGTTGAACTGATTTCCCTGATTCTGGCTACTATTATTCTCGCTTGGGTGTCGAGAGCTGCGATCGCTAAATTTTTAGGCGAACAAAATTCCCAATGGTTTTTTTGGATTTGTCTCGTTGTCGGGATTATGTTTACCGTTGCGGTTGTTGTGGCTGTTGTCGTTAAACCATCCCTATCTAATGCAGCACAAAACCCTGTAGAACGTCAGGCGATTAAAGGGTTATTATCTTTTACCTCACAGGATGCAGAGATTTTTAGTAAGTTACAGCGCCATCAAGATATTAAAAATTGTTTAAGGATTCTCAATAATGCTAACTTTCGCGTAGGGATTTTGTGGGGTGAGTCGGGATGTGGCAAAACCTCGTTTTTACAAGCAGGTTTAATTCCGCAACTAGAAGGCGCACAGGGAATTTATATCCAGTTTACCGATAAAGACCCCTTAATTACGGTGAAAAAGGCGTTAAATAAAGAATTAAATTTAAATTTATCTAGCGCAGAAATTGAAAAATTAGACTTGATTGCTGTTCTGAATCAAAGTATTGCCACAGTTCAAAAACCCTTAATTCTCTTTTTTGATCAATTTGAGCAATTTTTTGTTCATTATCAATCAGCAGATGCGCGTCGTCCTTTTATTGATGCCTTAAATAATTGGTATGGCAATGAGGAAATTGCTGTCAAGATTTTAATGAGTTTTCGCTCAGATTTATTTTATCAACAACATGAACTCCAACAAGTATTGAATTATTCCCTGGATTCCAGAAATAGTATTAAGTTAAAAAAATTCTCGGTAGAACAAGCAACCAATGTTTTAGAAGAAATTGCCAAAGCAGAAAATATAGAATTTGACCGCCGAGATATAGAAACCTTTGTTGAACAAGAGTTAGTCGATAGAGGCAAAGATAAATCTGATGAACCGATTTCCCCTGTAGATATTCAAATTCTTTCTTTAGTAATTAGCGATCAAAAAACAACCAAAGTCCGCAAATTTGACAAAGATGCTTTGAATAAAATTGGCAGATTTGCAGGCTTATTATATCAATATCTTGAGGGACTGTTAAGCCTGCGCGAACAATCAGCCACATCAGCCCAAAAAGAAACGGTGATGAAGCTGCTTTTGGAATTAATCGACTCCAATGGCTTGACGCGGGCGGGGGCATTTACTCTAGCTCAATTGCAAGACAAACTCAAGCCGATAGGGGCAAAAGATATCCAAGATGCAGTGCGTTGGCTAGAGCAAGAGCGTTTAATTATGCCTTTGCAACAAGAGGAAGAAACTGCTTATCAATTGGCACATGAACGGATGATTCCGGCGGTACTGAAACTATCAGGAAAGATTTTGCCCAAGGCAGATAAAGCCAATGAATTACTCAATAAACAAGTAAAAATTTGGATAGATAGTAACCAAAATCCCCGTTATTTATTAGGCTGGCGGGAGTTATGGTTAATTGAACAGCAGAAATCTTATTTAATGTGGGGAGACAGGCAAAAGCAAAAAGAAAAGCTCATCCAAAAAAGTAAGCAGCGAATTGCTCGGAATTTCGGGATAGTTGGGTTTATTGCCGTTTTAGGAATGGGCTTTTGGGGCTGGTTAAACTATACAATTTCGGGGCAACTCACTCAAATTCGCTGGCAGTTGACTAATGCCAGTGAGCAAATCACCGATCCTGAATATCAAGTAAAAGCTATTTCGGCCTTTGCTAAGGATCAAAATTTCTCTCAAGCGTTGAAACTTGCTAACCAAATTACCGAATCCTATTCCAAAGCCTCTGCCTTAAGAGCCATTTCCGAAACTTACGGCAAACTCAACAACCAACCAAAAGCCGCCGAATTGCTGCAAACTGCCCTCAACTCTGCCAACCAAATTACCGATTCCACTTCCAAAGCCTATGTCTTAAGAGCCATTGCCGAAACCATTGGCAAACTCAACAACCCACAAAAAGCCACCGAATTGCTGCAAACTGCCCTCGACTCTGCCAATAAAATTACCGATTCCAGGTACAAAGCCTCTGCCTTAAGAACCATTGCCGAAACCATTGGCAAACTCAACAACCCACCAAAAGCTGCCGAATTGCTGCAAACTGCCCTCGACTCTGCCAATAAAATTACCGATTCCTTTGACAAAGCCTCTGCCTTAAGTGCCATTGCCGAAACCTACAGCAAACTCAACAACCCACCAAAAGCTGCCGAATTGCTGCAAACTGCCCTCAACTCTGCCAACCAAATTACCGATTCCTCTGACAAAGCCTCTGCCTTAAGAGCCATTGCCGAAACCTACAGCAAACTCAACAACCCACAAAAAGCCACCGAATTGCTGCAAACTGCCCTCGACTCTGCCAACCAAATTACCGATTCCAGGTACAAAGCCTCTGCCTTAAGAACCATTGCCGAAACCTACAGCAAACTCAACAACCCACCAAAAGCTGCCGAATTGCTGCAAACTGCCCTCGACTCTGCCAATAAAATTACCGATTCCTTTGACAAAGCCTATGCCTTAAGAGCCATTGCCGAAACCTACAGCAAACTCAACAACCCACAAAAAGCTGCCGAATTGCTGCAAACTGCCCTCGACTCTGCCAACCAAATTACCGATTCCTCTGACAAAGACTCTGCCTTAAGAGCCATTGCCGAAACCATTGGCAAACTCAACAACCCACAAAAAGCCACCGAATTGCTGCAAACTGCCCTCGACTCTGCCAACCAAATTACCGATTCCTCTGACAAAGCCTATGCCTTAAGAGCCATTGCCGAAACCATTGACAAACTCAACAACCCACAAAAAGCCGCCGAGTTGCTGCAAACTGCCCTCGACTCTGCCAATAAAATTACCAATTCCATTTCCAAAGCCTTTGCCTTAAGAGCCATTGCCGAAACCATTGGCAAACTCAACAACCAACAAAAAGCCGCCGAATTGCTGCAAACTGCCCTCGACTCTGCCAATAAAATTACCGATTCCAGTTCCAAAGCCGATGCCTTAAGAGCCATTGCCGCAGCAGAAGCAAACCTGAAAAACTGGGGACAAGCTATCAAAGTCGTGGAAGGATGTAAACAATACAAAGATTGTGAGGTAGATTCCCTGGCGGGGGTTTTAACAATTTATGCCGAGCAGCAGCATCCCCAATTAAAGGAAGAAACTGAGGAGTAAAGAAAAAGTTTGATATATCAGCAAAACACCAATACGGTTCAGTTAACGTAAATTCGATGAGTACTTTTTGACAGTCTTATCAAGTTGCCTAGTAGCATTTCGATCCCCCCTAGCCCCCCTTAAAAAAGGGGGGAATTCAATTCAAAGTCCCCCTTTTTAAGGGGGATTTAGGGGGATCTTTAAGACAATTGAGCAAAACATAACCCCGACTCTAGAGAAAAATCGGGGTTATGGTTTCAAGTTATGCAGTTAAAATTTGGCGGATTAAAATACTCATCACTTCATCAGGGTTATCTGTGGATAGTAAAGGACTCCAATCACCGACATTGGCATAACCCACTGCTTGCAAGTAATGTATTGTGCTGGTGACAGCTTTGGGAGAACCAATCAATAAATGTTTAATGCGTTCTCTTTTAGGAAATGACTGGGGAACAGACTGCGGATGTTCGGGATTTTCTCTTTCTTGTGCCATGATCATAATCGACTCTGAATAATGGGTTAAAGAAAGGCGATCGCAGACTCTGGCGTGAGGGGCGATCGCCTTTCTCATGTCTTTAATAATAGGGTATAATTTTATACCAGTCAACTACCCAATGAAAAAATATTTATAATATCAAGTTTGCTTAATTAGTGATAATTGCGACAATCATTGCACCCCACCCCCAACCCCTCCCCGTTCACGGGGAGGGGAGACAAAGCGTAGCTTTGGCGGGGTGGGGTTTATGGGTTTTAGTAAGTAATTAAGCGGACACAATATAACAAAAATATACTCGATTTTCAGGAGATCGGGAATTTGATGACTGGTTAAATCTGTATTAATTAATACTTATGGTATTAGTCATATAGTGATAAACATAAAATCTGTAGAGACGTTGCATTGCAACATCTCTACAAAAAAATCCGTTTCATTTAAAAAAAAGAATCCTGAATTAAAAATCCAGAATTCTTGTTGTTAAATTATTCCTTCTAATCCAACAAAAAAGGAAGAAGATGGCTAGACGGCTACTTCTAAACTAGATAGTCTGTCTGCCAATAGTTTTTCCAGGTCTTCTAAGGCTTTGGTAAATCCTTTGATACCTTCGTCTAGTTTGTCGTAAGCCATTTGGTCTTCGGCGTGCATTTTGTCGAAGGTGGCTTTGTCGATGGAGATTTTGGCAATGTCCAAAGAAGCGACTTTAGAAGGATCAAGTTTGCGGGGTAGTTCGCCGATGGTGGCTTGCAATTCACCTAACAAAGAAGGAGAAATGGTGAGTAAATCGCAACCTGCTAATTCAGTGATTTCACCAACGTTGCGGAAGCTTGCGCCCATAACTTCGGTTTTGTGTCCGAACTTTTTATAGTAGTTATAGATGGTGGTAACAGATACTACGCCTGGATCTTCAGCAGAGGGGTAGCTGTCGCGTCCAGTTGATTTTTTATACCAGTCCAGAATCCGACCGACAAAGGGGGAAATGAGGGTAACACCTGCTTCAGCACAAGCGATCGCTTGATGTAAACCAAACAACAAAGTTAAGTTACAGTGAATACCTTCTTTTTCCAGAATTTCGGCGGCGCGAATACCTTCCCAGGTACTAGCAATTTTAATCAAAATTCTTTCGGGGCCAATGCCAGCAGCTTTATACTGAGCAATGATTTCTCGACCTTTGGCAACTGTCGCTTCGGTGTCGTAAGATAAACGGGCATCAACTTCTGTAGAAACCCGACCAGGAATAATTTGCAGAATCTTCAAACCAAAGGATACAGCCAAGCGGTCAAAAGCTAAAGATACTATTTGGGCTTTGCTTGCACCAGCACCAGCGTCTTTTTTAGCTTGCAATAAAGTCTGGTCAACAATATCCTGATACTCTGGCATTTGTGCCGCAGCCGTAATCAAGGAAGGGTTGGTGGTCGCGTCTCTCGGTGTAAATTTTTCAATGGCTTTAATATCGCCAGTATCAGCAACTACTACTGTAACTTCGCGCAACTGTTCTAGTAAATTTTTAGACATAATCAACTCCGCGATGGTGATTTGTGTAGGATTTACCTAATTCCCCTATGTGTTTACACTTTCTACGGTCGCTAAAATTCTGATTTCGGCAATCTTTCTTAATGCTTGCTTTGTTCACTGAGCGAAGCCTCAGCCTTATTCTAGCTACGTCAAGCGAGAATCGGCTGTCCAATAGAATGCACTTTGATTAAACTAGTTGTGCCTGATTTACCAATTGGAACGCCGGAAGTAATTACCACTTTATCGCCTTCATTGACTAAACCCGTGTCTGCAACTGTGTTGACGACGTTGATAAACATTTCCTCCGCATTGTGAACTGGGGGAATGAATATAGGTTCAATTCCCCAAGAAAGTGCTAGTTGGCGATAGGAGTTTTCATCAGGGGTGAGGGCAATAATCGGCGCGGAAGGACGGTATTTGGACACTAATTTAGCTGTACTACCAGAGGTGGTATTACAAAGAATTGCCTTTGCGCCTGTTTCATAAGCGATGCGACATACTGCTTCAGCCACCGATTCGGTAACACTGAGACTACCTGCTTCGTGACACCAGGAATGTTTACCACCTTCTTGCAAAGCTTGTTCTGTCCGTACAGCGATGTTGTGCATAATTTGCACCGCCGCTACAGGATATTGACCAACGGCTGTTTCTCCAGAAAGCATGACGGCATCAGTACCATCCAAAATGGAGTTAGCCACGTCGGTGGCTTCGGCGCGGGTGGGATCTGGTGAACTAATCATTGACTCCAACATTTGGGTAGCAGTAATCACGGGTTTACCAGCCTGATTACAACGGCGAATAATATCCTTTTGAATCAGGGGAACTTCGTGAATGGGGACTTCTACCCCCAAATCGCCACGGGCAATCATAATGCCGTCAGCAACTTGTAAGATGGAGTCAAAACGCTCAACTGCTTCTGGTCTTTCGATTTTGGCAATTAAACGAATTGCAGCCCCAGCAGCTTCAATCATCCGTTGGGCAGGTTCTAAATCTTGGGGCGATCGCACAAAGGAAACCGCCGCAAAATCTACACCTATCTGGATGCCAAAGCGTAAATCCATCAAGTCTTTTTCGGTGATTGAACTTACGGGTAATGGTGTCTCTGGCAGATTAACGCCCTTGTGGGTGGAAATTAACCCGCCAATTTTCACCAACGCCCGAATTTTATCGGCATCGCGATCGGTGACAATTAACTTTACACGTCCATCATTAATTAAAATCGGTTCCCCTGGTCTAACCATTGCGAACAAAGTCGGCAAGGGTAAAGGCAGTTCGTCGATACTATTGCCTTTGTCTTGCAAAACAAATGTGACTTCTTCCCCAGCTTCGACATTTAGTCCTTCTGGTGGTAAAACTCCTAGACGAATTTTCGGGCCACAAAGGTCTTGCATAATTGCCACTGGCTTTTGGCGATCGGCACTAATTTGCCGTAAATATTTAGCCGTTTGTCCGTGAAATTCATGAGCGCCGTGTGAAAAGTTTAACCTCGCTATATTCATCCCAGCTTCTACAAGGGCTTGTAGTTTTTCCGGTGCAGAACTAGCAGGGCCAACAGTGCAAATAATTTTGGTTCGACGCATAGGGATTAGGGTTCGGGTCTATATTGCGATATAGAAGAGGAGGCAGGAGGCACTCCGGCTTTGCCGGAGAAGTCAAAAGTAAAAAACCAAAAGTCAAAAGTATTAGTACTTTTGAAATTTCCTAGTCTTTCTGACTACCGCTATCAATGCTTTCCAGAATTGCCTGCATCTATATCACTTGTGCTTCATATCACTCCTTATGTATGTAAAAACACTTTTTTATGAAGTCTGAAGTGTGAAAGCTAAAGTATAAATTTCATACTTCATACTTCACACTTCAGACTTTATTAAGCTGCTACAGTCAACAGTTGTTCTTTTTGTGCCATCGATAACAACAGGTCTACCACCCGGTTCGAGTAGCCCCATTCGTTGTCATACCAAGAAACAACTTTGAAGAAGTTGGAGTTTAACTCAATTCCGGCACCTGCGTCGAAAATACTGGAATGAGTATCACCCTGAAAATCTGTAGATACGACTTCTTCGTCGGTGTAGCCTAAAATTCCGGCTAATTCACCTGTTGCAGCTTCCTTCATAGCTGCACAGATTTCTTTGTAACTAGTAGCTTTTGCAGTTTTAAAGGTGAGGTCAACCACTGAAACGTCAGGGGTAGGAACGCGAAAAGCCATTCCGGTTAACTTACCCTTTAATTCTGGCAATACCAAAGCCACTGCTTTTGCTGCACCTGTGGATGAAGGAATAATATTTTGGGCTGCGCCTCGACCACCCCGCCAGTCTTTTTTACTGGGGCCGTCTACGGTGGGTTGAGTGGCAGTCATGGCATGTACTGTAGTCATCAAGCCTTCGGTTAAACCAAATTGATCATTGATGACTTTAGCAATGGGAGCGAGACAATTTGTAGTGCAGCTGGCATTGGAAACAACTAAATCTTTGCTGGGGTCGAATAAGTGATGATTTACACCCATCAGCAAAGTTTTAACTCTGTCTGGCTCTTTTGTAGGGGCAGAGATAACAACGCGCTTTGCACCTGCTGTTAGGTGTTTGCTTGCGCCTTCATAATCAGTGAAGAGTCCAGTAGATTCCACTACATAATCTGCGCCTAATTTACCCCAAGGCAATTCCGCAGGATTCCTCACGGAAACACAAGGAACAAAATGTCCATCAATGACAATGCCATCTTCCTTGGCTTCCACTTTGCCTTTAAACTTACCGTGAGTGGAATCATATTTCAACAGGTAAGCGAGGTTATCTGGTGGTACTAAGTCGTTAATCCCCACAAACTCAATGTTAGGGTTATAAATGCCAGCCCGCAGCACTAGCCGGCCAATACGACCAAATCCATTAATACCAACTTTTAACTTCGTCAAAATTCAACCTCCTAGTTGAGAACAACCCAGGTCTGTTCTCCGTTTCAGCGCGGCATTTAGCTGGGTTAATTTTGGTCTGACTGAGCTGATCGTGACAGTCTTAGACACCTAAACGCATTTTGTTAGAGATGTTTTAAGGTTTTGGGATTTTATCAGTTATCAGTGAACAGTTATCAGTTATCAGTAAACAGTGAACTGACTGATAACTGATAACTGTTCACTGTTTTAATACGGCCACTGCCAGTTGCGGATTTCGGGCATATCTTCGCCGTATTGGGAAATGTAGTGTTTGTGTTCGATCAGCTTATCTTGCAGGTGTTGTTTGATGTATGCGGCTTTGTAACCTAGTTTCGGCACGCGATCAATTACATCCATAACTAGATGATAGCGATCGAGGTCGTTGAGAACCACCATATCAAAGGGTGTTGTGGTCGTGCCTTCTTCTTTGTAACCACGGACATGGAGGTTCTGATGATTGGTTTGCCGATAGGTTAACCGATGGATTAACCAAGGATAGCCATGAAAGGCGAAGATAATTGGTTTATCGGTTGTGAAAATTGTATCGAAGTCTTTGGTACTTAAACCGTGAGGATGCTCACTTTTTGGCTGTAATGTCATCAAATCAACGACGTTGACCACCCTAACTTTTAAGTCTGGGAAGAATTGACGCAGCATATCCACAGCCGCCAAGGTTTCTAAGGTGGGTACATCCCCAGCACAAGCCATGACTACATCTGGTTCACTACCTTGGTCGTTACTTGCCCATTCCCAAATGCCTATGCCTTTGGTGCAGTGTTTAATGGCTGCATCCATATCTAGATACTGCAAGGCTGGTTGTTTGCCGGCAATAATCACGTTGACATAGTTCCGGCTTCTTAGGCAGTGGTCGGTTACAGAAAGTAAGGTGTTGGCATCGGGGGGAAGATAGACGCGAATTACTTCTGATTTTTTGTTGACTACATGGTCGATAAAACCAGGGTCTTGGTGCGAGAAGCCGTTGTGGTCTTGTCGCCAAACGTGAGAGGTGAGTAAGTAATTTAGGGAAGCAACTGGTCTGCGCCAGGAAATATGGCGCGTGGTTTTCAACCATTTAGCGTGCTGGTTGAACATGGAGTCAATGATATGGATAAATGCTTCGTAGCAGGAGAAGAATCCATGACGACCAGTCAGGAGATAGCCTTCTAACCAACCTTGACAATTGGTTTCGCTGAGAATTTCCATTACCCGACCGTTGGGTGAGAGGTGTTCGTCTTCGGGCAGGATTTTGGAAACCCAAGTTCTATCAGTGACTTCAAAGATGGCATCTAATCGGTTAGAGGCGGTTTCATCAGGGCCAAAAACGCGGAAATTCCGACTGTCGAGGTTGAGTTTCATCACATCCCGGAGGAATTGGCCTGTGACTTTGGTGGCTTCTGCTTCGACTTTGCCGGGTTGGGGAATATGTACGGCATAATCTTGGAAGTTGGGCATTCGCAAATCACGCAACAAGATACCGCCGTTGGCGTGGGGATTATCGCCCATCCGCCGCAGGCCTGTGGGGGCTAATTGGGCGAGTTCGGGAATGAGTTTACCGTTTGCGTCGAAGAGTTCTTCGGGTTTGTAACTCTTCATCCAGTCTTCGAGTAATTTTAAATGTTGTGGCTGTTGAGCGATCGCTCCAAAGGGGACTTGATGCGATCGCCAAAAATCTTCGGTTTTCTTGCCATCAACTTCTTTTGGCCCTGTCCAGCCTTTGGGAGTTCGCAAAATAATCATCGGCCAGCGTGGACGTTCTGTAAATCCATGTACGCGGGCTTCTCTTTGGATGTTTTGAATTTCGGAAATGATTGTATCTAAGGTTGCTGCCATCTGTTGATGCACGTCTGTGGGTTCAGAACCTTCGACAAAGTAAGGTTTATAGCCATAGCCCACAAATAAGCTTTCTAATTCTTCGTCGCTTAACCGTGACAACACTGTGGGGTTGGCAATTTTATACCCATTGAGGTGCAGAATCGGCAAAACTGCCCCGTCATTTACAGGGTTGAGAAACTTATTAGAATGCCAACTAGCAGCTAAAGCCCCGGTTTCGGCTTCACCATCACCCACAACCGCAGCCACAATCAAATCAGGATTGTCGAAAGCTGCACCGTAAGCATGTACCAAGGCATAACCTAATTCTCCACCTTCGTGAATTGAACCAGGGGTTTCGGGGGCGACATGGCTAGGAATCCCACCAGGGAAAGAAAACTGTTTAAACAACTGCTGCATTCCCTCAGCATCTTGAGAAATGTTGGGATAATATTCGCTGTAAGTTCCTTCTAGGTAGGTGTTCGCAACTAAACCAGGGCCACCATGACCAGGGCCAGCAATATAAATGATGTCCGTATCATATTTTTTAATGATGCGGTTGAGGTGGACATAAATCAAATTCAACCCTGGTGTTGTTCCCCAATGTCCTAAAAGTCGGGGTTTGACGTGTTCGATTTTCAGGGTTTCTCTCAGCAGTGGATTATCTAGGAGATAGATTTGCCCTACTGACAAATAGTTCGCCGCCCGCCAGTAGGCGTTAATTTTCTGCAATTCTTCGTCTGTTAAAGGCTTTGTTTGTGGAGAGATTGCTAAAGTCATAACAAATTTCCGTATACAACAGGATTTTGACCTTGTTTCGTAAGCTAGTGTAGTGGTCTATGCAATAACGGCCATCCTACTCATGACAAATTTTTTCCAGCGCCAATCAGGAAAAACTTGTACTTTGTTGTTGCGATCGCTGGTGCGAAAATTTTTAGTGAGTGATAAATAATTCCCGAATATCTCCTGCTTGAGAGAGTAGCAGATGTAACCAACATGACTCGCTAGTTTTAAGATTTTTTTAAACCATTTATGACAAATGCCAGAAATTCACTACAGAATTTGGTTTAGAAAAGATAATCTTATTAAAGAAATATTACTTTTACTAAAAAATATTAAAGACTCTAGCCTTCACTAGTCTGTGAAGGTACGAATTTATCTGCGTGCATCTGTCAGTTTTCTACATTCATTTAATGATCACCGAAATCAGAATTGAATCATAGTGTTAGATGGAGAATCCATAGCTTGCTTTTAAATCACAAACATTTCCCAGAACAGCAACAATTGAGAATAAGCAATCATTTGAATTCTCCATCGAATTTTTAAGGCGCTCCAATTCTGCCCTCAATAGGTAAACCTTGATTTAACCCATGTTCAGTGGCAGCTTTGTAATTAGTGCCGTAAGCTTGCTTTAAGTCAGGATATCTATCCAGGTAATACTTCACATCAAATGCAGGTGAGCCTACTCTGCCCTCATATAGATGCGATGACAGAGGCATTGTTAGCATTACCTATAGTTCCTCCTCTATCACAGTCAGAGGTATAAACATAACGAGTAGCCACATAACCGGAAGGTGGTGTCAAACCACATATTGTTAACCCTGTAACGGGAGTATCGATAATACTGGCGTTGTCAGATGTACTTGTCGTTTGTTGCTGACGGCATTCCAACACATAAGTATAACGAACAGCCACATAACCAGTCGGGGGTGTGAAGCCACATATCGTTAATCTTGAAGAGGGAGTTCGGATGGTAGCAGCATTTTGTGAAGTACCTGTACTTAATCCTGTACGACATCCTGACGCATAAATATAATTAACAGCCACATAACCAGTCGGGGGTGTAAAGCCGCATATCGTTAATCCTGATGAGGGAGTTCGGATAACAGCAGCATTTTGTGAAGTACCTGAAAGTCCTTCTTTACGGCATTCCGACGAATAAGTATAACTAACAGCCACATAACCATTAGGGGGTGTGAAGCCGCATATCGTTAATCCTGATGAGGGAGTTCGGATGGTAACAGCATTTGGCGAAGTATCTGTAGTTCCTCCTGTACGGCATTCAGGTAAATAACGATAACCAACAGCCACATAACCAGGCGGAGGTGTGAAGCCACATATAGTCCTTAGAGACTGTGCTGTGGTTACTTCTGGATAGACAAAGGATGAAAGGGTAAAAGCTAATGCAGTTCCAACATTAGTCAAAAGTAGTGCTGCTAAGGAGGTTTTTGACACTGTATTGCTCCAAAATCATTAATAAGGTGCAACCTGTGAATTGACAAATGTCAATAACAGTACATCCCTATTCAGTCATTTCACTAGTTTTGCTATGTTTTATGCTAAATTTCGCTACTAAAATTACCAACTACAAATTATTTAGCTTAATCAAAAATTCATCCCACACTGCCCTTCGGGTCAGATGTGGGATGAATTTTTGGCTGACGACGAATTGACCCACAACCAATTCAATCCGCTTTCCTTGACAGGACAGGGGGTAGGTGAGGAGTCAGCATTGTTTATGCTTGGTAACGAGTCAATAAGCTCATCTATCACTTGAGTCATTGTTTTGTCAGCATACTCTGCGTATTCTTTGAGCTTACTGAATCTGCG
>NZ_JACJRY010000064.1:0-29723 GCF_014697485.1 Anabaena sp. FACHB-83
CATCCGGTATTTGAATGGTTAGTTGTGCCACGCTTGAAACCATTAACTAAGCTGTTCGCTCATAATTATGCTTTAAGTTACATTGTAATACAAGACTACAACACAAAATAAGAAACAATTATCTTTTGTCCGATAAAATCTCCGATTAAAATTTACGCAGAATTATTTTTCTATTAATTTTGTATAAATTTATATACCAGCTTCAGTGTTTAGAAGAGGCGCGATCGCCATACTCCAGTGTTCAAGTACCTCAAACCCTTGTTCTGGCGTTGGAAAAATTCTCGCTTGTCTGCAAACCCACATTTGGATAAGTTGGGGAGATACTGTTTTAAGCAATTTGATATTGCCTATTTCTTACTTACAAGTTGAAAGGCAGGTTCTGAAAGAGTTTTGAGAGCCAGTGTCGTGCATCGCTGTTGCGAAGTCGTAGCTTGAAAATGCGATCGCGTGGGGGAGATGAATGAAGCCAGAATCTAAAACCCAATCACTGAAACAGCTTTTCGCTTCTGCTCTGGTGTAACCTCCAGATGTGATCGCTTTTTGTGGACATCCTGATAAAAATTTGTAACATCTAAGGACAAATAAGATTAGAGCAATCACTTCGTGAAAGACGACGCTACAAAAAAGTTTTCGGAATTTTACTTTTATATAAGATAAATATGCTGCTCTGCTGGCTATCTTGACTCTCATCAATTTCAAATAAGGCAGATGTCTTCAAAACAGCTTTTAATGTCTTAATTCCATACTTCTTAGGCGTACACTCTGGGTCTTGACTCTTAATAAATTTTCCCGCTCTTCTCAGTGAAGTCATATCACCTATTTTGTCTGTGTTTGTTTCGGCTAAACGCAGTAATTTTACAATTTTTGTATTCTCCCATACTGTTTCAGATGGATTATTCAGATTTATATACTCAATGCCCTCAGAAATAATATGTGCCTTGAATTGCTCGTATAAAAGTTCAATTTTTAGGTTAGATTCGGCGTAATTTTCTCGAAGAAAAACAATTACACTAAATATAAAAAGTTTTAGTTGCTTATAAAATAAATTTGCCTCTTCGTACTGCGATTCTAAGTAAGTAATGCAAGTTCTACATCCCTCTTCTGTGCTTAATATATTCAAACCTTGCAACTCACCAAAATGATGAACAAGTTTGTTCCGCTCGGCAACAATCTCTCTTAATCTTTCGACAAAGTAATCAGTATTATAATCCGCAGACTCAATAAAGGCATTCATTAAAGTCCCTAGAGTCTTAGACTTAGCTGCTTCTTTGTACTTCCAAAAGCTATCGATACCCTTTGTACTAGCATCTGAGTGTACAAAAGGAAGAAGCACTTTTAAGCCTTTCTCAATTTGCTGAAACATTAATATATTTCGTCCTATTTTTCTTAGGACTTCATCGAATAACTCACGATACTCACTTTTCATTATCAAGGAGAAACTAACGAGCAATAACCAAGTAATTACCTTGAAGTAGTAGCATAAGATACTTGGAGTAATCACAAGCTACTGTAGAAAAAGTTTATATGTCAAGTTATATAAATTAAGTTTTTCTAAAAACCTTTACGTGAGTTCGACGGGGTAAATTGACTATGGTAGTAGGTTAAGGGTTCTATCACCACATCGACCAAAAAGCCACCACAGTAAAGTATTCAGGCTCAGATTAACCCGCAAGTGCGATCGCTTCAATGAGTGCCGTTCGTCACACATATAGTCGCGTTACACCTTTTGGCTCAAAGGTGTAATTTGATCAGAAAATCTCTATATTGTTCTTTAGCTCCACCAGCGTGACACATCTTGGATGGCAGAAGCTGTATCTTTTACTGCTTGCTCACCACCTAAAGCAAATATAACTGGAGTTAATATTCCCATCTCACTGAGTAAATCTTGGCGAGTGCGAAGAGATAAGATGTGAAGGTTATCTCTCCAGAGAGAAAAAAGCTGATTTTTTGGTAGCTGTGAAAGTTTGACAGTCAAACTACTTAGGGCATTGGTTCTACCCTCCCTAGACTGAAGTCTAATAGCAAGAGCGAGAGCCTCTGGTAACAACTCTGGCAGTTTATCAGCCAAACTACTTAGGGCTTCGATACGAGAATACTCAGATTGAATCTCCCTAGCAGCAGCAAGAGCCTCTGGTAACAATTCAAGTGGCAGTTTATTCGCCAAACCGTTTAAAGCTTTGGCGCGACTCGACTCATCCTGAATCTCCCTAGCAGCAGCGAGAGCCTCTGGTAACAATTCAGGTGGCAGTTTATCAGCCAAATTACTTAGAGTTTGGGCGCGAGAATACTCATTTTGAATATTCCTAGCAGCAGCGAGAGCCTCTGGTAACAATTCAGGTAGAAGTTTATCAGCCAAACTACTTAGAATTTGGGCGCGAGAATACTCATCCTGAATCTCCCTAGTAGCAGCGAGAGCCTCTGGTAACAATTCAAGTGGCAGTTTATCAGCCAAACTACTTAAAGCTTTGACGCGATTTGACTCATCCTGAATCTCCCTAACAGCAGCGAGAGTCTCTGGTAATAAATCAGGTGGCAGTTTAACAAACAAACTACTTAGAACTTCGATGCGAGAATACTCATTTTGAATATTCCTAGTAGTTGCAAGAACCCTTGGTAACAATTGTGGCAGTTTATCAGCCAAACTACTTAAAGCTTTGGCGCGAAAATACTCATCCTGAATCTCCCTAGTAGCAGCGAGAGCCTCTGGTAACAATTCTGGCAGCTTATCAGCCAAACTACTTAGGGCATAGGCGCGATAGACGTTAAACTGAATATTTCTAGCAGCAGCGAGAGCCTCTGGTAACAATTCTGGCGCTTTATTAGCCAAACTACTTAGGACTCCGGCGCGATAATAATCATTCTGAATCTCCCTAGCAGCAGCGAGAGCCTTTGGCAACAAATCAGGTGGGAGTTTATGAGCCAAACTACTTAGAGTATCGGCACGATCCTCCTCATCCTGAATATTTATAGCAGTAGCGAGAGCCTTTGGCAACAAATCAGGTGGGAGTTTATCTGCCAAACGTCTTAGGGCATAGGCACGATAATAATCATCCTGAATATTTATAGCAGTAGCGAGAGCCTCTGGTAACAATTGTGGCAGTTTATCTGCCAAACTTCTTAAATCTAGGACGCGATCACGAGCATCCGGATTTTTCCTAACAGCAGCGAGAGCTTCTGGTAACAATTCTGGCAGTTTAACAACTAAACTACTTAGGGCATCGGCGCGATACTTTTCAGACTTAATCTCCCTAGCAGCAGCGAGAGCCTCTGGTAACAATTCAGGTGGCAGTTTATCAGCCAAACTACTTAAAGCTTTGACGCGATTTGACTCAGACTTAATTTCCCTAGCAGCAGCGAGAGCCTCTGATAATAAATCAGGTGGCAGTTTATCAGCCAAACTACTTAGGGCATAGGCGCGATTTGACTCATCCTGAATCTCCCTAGCAGCAGCAAGAGCCTCTGGTAACAATTCTGGCAGTTTAACAACTAAACTACTTAGGGCATAGGCGCGATTTGACTCATCCTGAATCTCCCTAGTAGCAGCGATAGTCTCTGGTAACAATTCTGGCAATTTTACAGCCAAATTACTTAGAGGATAGATGCGGCTTGACTCAGACTGAATATTTCTAGCAGCAGTGAGAGCCTCTGGTAACAGATCAGGTGGCAGTAGAGGAACCAAACTACTTATGACACTGGCGCGATACCAGTCAGACCGAATCTCTCCAGCAGCGAGAGCCTCTGATAATAAATCAGGTGGCAGTTTATCAGCCAAACGTCTTAGGGCTTGGGCGCTATGCCACTCATCCTGAATCTCCCTAGCAGCAGCGAGAGCTTTCGAGAGTCCTAGTTTTTCTAGGTTTGGTGGCAAATGATTGACTAGCTCTGTAAGCAAGTTTGCTTTTTGTTCTGGATTCGAGCTTTGTAGCACGTAAGCAAGTCCTTGCTCAGGAGTCCACACATTTTTTTGAACTAAGGCAATCAGCAGTTCTACTGGTAAATTAGCTGCCAGACTATTAAGGGATGCAATAATCAAAGCATAGCGACACTGCAACCCAATAACTTGAGGCTGGGTTGTTTCAGTCCAGGAGTCTTCTGCCAATTGCCAAGCACGAGCAACATCAGCTACAAAGTTGGCAGTTTGTCCTAAGCGATCGCACGCCTCATACCAACCATTACCTCCTGCCGAGGTTTCCTCTTCTAAAAGTTGATGTATCTGCAAAAGTTGGTTTGCTTGTTGGAAATGCCAAGTTAAATGAGCATGAATATAACCATCGTCTTCCAGGGTATACCAAAGTTGATTTTGGGTTTTATTCTGGTATCTTGACAGCAAGTTCGTATGAGCTTGGAGTAAAGTTAAACCAATTCCTTTTGAAGGAGATGCTATCAGCAGACGGCGGGCAACATCATGTAGTAAATCATGAATTTTGTAGCTTTTCCACTCCTCACGAGCCACAGTTACAGGTGAGATAGACTGGAGCAGGGCATCATTCCAAAGTAATTCCAAATGTTCATTCGCTTCATCTGGTGACTGCATCTCCCAAAGCGTAACTGCCATTGGAGCAGCTATGGTTACATCTTCTGGCAATACTCCCAACCAGATAAAGTTTTCCCAAGCTCGTTCACTATACTCACGCAATACCTTCAGGCTCAAGTTAAAGGATGCTTCCAGAGTTGTTTCCTCCTTCTTGCGCGGCCCTTCTAAAACTTCTAGCCGTGCAACTTCTGCCTTCAAGTCTGTTTCCAGCTTCGCCCATGTAACTCCGCGTTTTACCCTAGCTGCTGCCAAATTGAGAGCAATTGGCAAGTATCCTACTGTCTCAGCAACTTGTAATGCCCCTTGTTTTTCTATCCCTTCTAGCTGTCGTTCTAAAAACTGGGAAAGTAATGCCAGAGACTCTTCTGGGGTCATTACATTCAATTGTTGCAAAGAAGCACCTACCTTATCAGCCACATCAGCCCGCCGAGAAGTAATTAATACTTGGGATTGCGAGCTTGCTACCAAAAACGGTTCTACATGGTCAGCTTCCCAGGCATCATCAACTACCAATAAAACTGCCTTGTCATGTAGTAAAGTTCGCAAGTGGGCGGAAGTTGCCTCTATATTGATGGCACGGAAATCATAGTCTCCCAAAGCTTGTACCCAGCCACTCAGCAAGGAGAGTATATCTGGTTCTTGCCCCAAGGTTGCCCAAAGTACGCCAGAAGTAAAATGTTTTTGAATACCTTTATCATGGGCAAGGGCTGTAGCTAAAATTGTCTTGCCTATGCCTCCCAAGCCATGAATAGCACTGATGAGTAAAGCACGAGTACCTGAAGAAGTATCTGCTAAGAGACGCGCTTTTAGCTCTAAACTGACTGAAGGTCGATCTACAAAATTACTGGGGAGACGTGGTGCTTGGAAAGGTCTGTCAATGGGGCGACGATAATTAATAGTCAGGCTACCTTCTACCACACCCACATTAATATTGTTGTCACCCTTAATTTTCTGGGCAACATTTTTATTGCCTGAAATTATTTGTTCAGTTTGATGTGATGTATTATAAGTTACATTGGGTAATATATCTTCAGGTATTTCATTCATTGCCAGAGTTCGCCTATGTTTTAAACGGCGGCGCTTTCCTGTGAAAAAATCAGCCAATTTTGACAGGAAACGCAATATTCGCCTTAGCAATTGTCTCAGGCATCTTCTCCGCATGACTTACGCTCTCTAACTCCTGGCTGTTTAACTAATTGATAGTTGCATCCCCACCTACTTTTCCAATTGTCTTATTACTATCACCTGTAACATTTTGCACCACGTTTTCATTACCTGTAATTGTTTGATGATAAGCGTTAACAACCTTTGAAATTACTTCGGAGTCTTCTGACATCAAACCAGCTATCTCAGCAGCTAAGGCTTTGTCTTCATCCAATAACTTTTTGAGTTGTTTTTGCAGTATATCCAAAGCATCTGCATCATTGGGAGAATTAGCCAACTCTTCTGCTGCTCCCTTTGCCATTGGCTTAGTCTCCACCTTTGGTTGCAATTTAGCCCAAATAGCTTTTGCCTTTGTCCATACATCCTCACCTAACTTTTGAGAGGCTCCTTCCACTGCCTTATTACCCACACTCATTAAAAATGGCAAACATGGTGTTAAAAATTTAACTAATATTGCTATATCCATTTGGTAACTTGTTTAACAGTGTTCTATTTACTAATTACCATATAGTCTTTGTTGCAAATTCCATAATCAAAGTAAGAAAATTACATTTAGTAGCTTTCCACTGACAAATATCCCGTTGTTGTGTAGACATTTCTTAGCAAGATGCAGAGAGATAGAATAATGCGCTACCAATAATTTGGGTAATTTATCTTATGGAAGCCTCTTATTATTTCAACTTATGAATCATGTATAATTACACGAAAGGGCTATTTCGTGGAATCCTGCCTCACAAAGATAGAAATCGCTCTGCACGTTAATTTACATCACCAGGTGCGTGTCTTTTATCAAACAGCGATCGCACTCTTGTGTCTGTTACCATTGCCGTTCAGCTATTACCCTAAACAACTTGCCCCAAGAATTTCTCAAAAATGTTAGTCCAATTGGTTTGGCATTTAATCACGATGAGCAGTCGTGTTGTTGCCCTTTCCTCGTTGCCGCTGTCGCTCAATTAGGGGTTGGGTATGGTTGAGAGATTACTTGTTGGTGTTTGAGACTAAGATAATTTTGAACAGATCGCTAAGAGTTGAAAATTAAAGTCCAAGTTACAGTTTGGTAAGGTTGAGATGAATCAAGCTGAACAATTGCAAGATCAGTATGTCAAAGTCGGCTCTGTAAATACCCGATATTGGCAAGCTGGAGATTCAGGTAGCACGGTCATTTTGCTTCATGGCGGTGGCGGTTACATTGAGTTGTGGAAGTACAATATCCTTGAATTAGCCAAACATCATCGCGTTTATGCGTTTGATATGGTGGGTGCAGGTCGCTCCGATAAACCCGATGCTGCTCATTACACCTTTGACTTCATGGCTCAGTTCACGCGAGATTTCATGAAGGTTTTAGAGATACCCAAGGCAAATTTGATTGGAACTTCTGCGGGTGGTGGAGTCGCACTCACTTTAACGTTGAACTTCCCACAATTAGTTGAGCGACTAATTCTGGTTGGCAGTGCGGGTCTTGGGAAAGAACTTAATTTTCTGCTTCGAGTTACCACAATTCCTGGTTTAGCTAAGTTGTTTAGTTCACCAAGTAAATCAGGTGTAGCGATGTTGTGTAAACAGGCAGTGTACGACTCAAAACTCATCACTGATGAATTTGTCGAAGAGTTTTATCAAATGGCAACGCTTCCTGGCGCAGCACAAGCAACATTAAATCTAGGTCGTTCAAACTTTAATATCTGGGGGCAATTCTATCACTCAATTGCTGACAAATTGCATACTATCGAGGTTCCGACCCTCATTATTTGGGGCAGACAAGATCCTATGGTTCCTGTAACCCATGCTCACAATGCCGTTAAGATTATTTCTCATGCTCAGTTGGAGATTATTGAAGAGTGCGGTCATTGGAGTCCGATTGAGCATCCACAAAAATTTAATCAGCTAGTTCTAGAGTTTCTATCGTGATTTTTGAATTGCTTCACGGTTGCCAGCTAGTAGTCTGCCAACAAAACTTTGCGTGGTGGACAGCAGAAGGGCTTCGGGGCAGAGGGGCAGGGGAGAAAGTACCTTCATTCCCCTCTGCTCCCCTGCTCCCCTGCTCCCTTGCTGCGTCTACACAGCAATTCTGGGTTGGTCTACTAGTTTATCAACGCCCCACCCAGCACTCCGCGTTGCCGCCTAATTGCAAGGAGTTCTTAAATTTTCTTAAATATTAATATCAGTTTTATATAGAAATAAATCTATGCTGTACCAGCAATAATTATTCAATTATTTATAAATTTTAGGGTTAGTCTGAAACCGAGTTAAGAAAAATTTGATAAATTGGCTTAATAGCCTTATTTGTTGAGAGTTTCAAGAGCCAATGCTGTGCAACTTCCTTGCTCGGTCGAAGTAAGCGAGATCGCTTGCTGGGGGTTGGAAAAGCTAGGGCGGTTTTTGGAGAATAGCTTTTCTAACATTTTGTTATTCTTCAACCAATCCCCAAATTTTAATTGTTCTGTCAATACTGTAGCTGGCAATAAATTCATAATCATTGCTCATAGCAATATAACCAATTGGTGCGGTATGCCCCTGTAATGTACATAGTTGACTGTTTAAAGCTAAATCCCAAACGATTATTTCGTTATTACCTGTAGAGTAAATTAAAATTCGACCATTTTTACTCATGAGGCAGGGTGCTGTTCCTCTTAAGGTATGAATGATGCGATCGCTCAAAAATTCCCAAACGCACACCTGATTTTCTCGTATCCCGCAAGCTAAGACTCGACAACTTAAGGGCAAAGACTTTTATACTCCGGCTCCTCCTTGGGTTGGTGATGAGCCTGGAGTTCATTCTACATTGAGTGCTGCTGCGTTCGCAGCCCAAGTATTTTTAAAGAAGAAACCTCAGCAATCGCTTGATATATCTTTATATATCTTTATATATCAAGTGTCTATTTCGCCAACAGCATCTGTTGATACTCACACCCCGTACCCAAAGTATGACTGTACCTGCTTGTTTGGCTGTAGATTACTTATCAAAATATAACTGTGCGGAATATAATTTTCTAGAAGATTTAGATCCGCAATGTCTACCAACTCTTTTACTTCATTGGTTTTGACGAGTACGCCACCTTTGATCCAACACCCGGCAATTATTTATCTCTCGACACTAAGTCCGGGATCGAAACCGACAATGAAGCACTCTCTCAACCTGATTGCTCAATTGCTCACTGAGCATCAAGCTGACCATCTGACTTTGAATTGGTCAGAATTACGCTACAAACACACCCTAGCTCTCCGCACCGCACTCATCCAAAAGTACGAGCCAGCAACAGTTAACCGAATACTATGCGCCTTAAGGGGCGTTTTGAAACAAGCTCTACACTCCGGGCTGATTCACCCGATTGATTATGCCCGTGCTGTTGACATCAAGAGTGTCAAAGTGCCAAAAGAATTAAGCGGAAGGGTGCTTAGTCAAGATGAGCTTGATGCTTTAATGCAGACTTGCTTTAGCGATCTCACCCCAGCAGGTTTTAGAGACGCTGCACTCATCGCTTTCCTTCGCGGTGCTGGTCTGCGACGGAGTGAAGTGGTTGGTCTGGAGCTAAAAGATTTGGCACATTCTGGAGACATCAAACTCCACTCCAGTCACCCAAGAGTTGATCGGATTGTTTATTTATCTCCAAGCGCGATCGCTATCGTTAATGATTGGATTGAAATCCGAACTCGCACACCCGGCCCCTTGCTATGTCAAGTCAATAAATCTGGGCGTGTAGTTCACAAACGGCTTACGCCCCAGGCAGTGTTATTTATTTTACACAAGCGGGGTGAACAAGCTGGTATCAAACCATTCTCGCCTCACGATCTGCGGCATACGTTCATTTGGGATTTGTTAAATGCTGGTGTTGATATTGTAACTGTACAGAGTTTAGCTGGACTTTCAACCCCTGCTCTCACTGCACGCTATAACCTTCGCACAGAGGATCGCTCTTGTCCCCCTAGACTGGGATAATCAGAAAACAACGGGGGTGGTAATTAAAGAGGCAAGTTGAAGATTGATCGGCACGGCAGAGCCAAAATCCTCACACCAGAAGAAATTCAACTTCTGTTCTCGCAGGGAGTAGACTCACTACGAGACAAAGCGTTATTTGCCGTGATGCTTTACACCGCTTGTCGAGCTTCGGAAGCAGTGACCCTGCTCAAGCGCGATGTGTATGACTCCAGAGGAAAAGTCAGAAATAAAATCACTTTTCGCAAAGGGAATACAAAAAATAAACTGGCTACCCGCGCCATACCTGTAATTCAAGAGTTGCGAATCAGGCTACAAGCATATCAACCGCGAGATGATTCACTGTGGCTATTTCCGGGAAATCCAGACCACTCCAGAGCGGGTAGCCACCTGCACCGAGATTCGGCACTGTGGATAGTGAGAGTAGCTTGTCAACGAACAGGAATTGAGGGCGTAAGCTCACATAGTTTTCGTCGCACAGCACTCACAACCATGAGTAATGCCGGAATTCCCTTAAGAGTAATTCAGGAAATTTCTGGACATCGCACCTTGGATGAGCTTTACAAGTATTTGGAGGTAAAAGAAGAACAAATATTAGGAGCGGTATCATCGTTATCACTGCTTGCCCCGGTTGAAGAAAACGACTTCGAGAAAACTGGGAAAGTCGAAGTGGTCAAAAAATCGGATCAGCAAAGGCATTAACCTCATTTTATTCAAAAAATAAATTTGCAAGGGGAAACAGTACAGTCAACGTAATATTGCTGAGAAAAAAGGTAATAAATTGTAATAGTAAGCCGTTAGCTTTGATAATAATTCAGCCCCCCTCCACTGGCAGCACCGCCTCAGAAAGCCAGTCATAAAACTGTGGAAATGCAAGAGCTAGAGCCTGCAATTCATCCGGTGCGATCTCATCCAATTCCAGCACCACTTCCCATCGCCAATCAGTCGTCCACCGCTTGAGAATTCCTTTGATAGCATCAAATCCTAGAGCAATACCAGAGCGAAGCATTTCTACACAATGAAGTAGGGCGGTGCGATCGCATTCAGAGGCAGGGGCGCAGGGGTGATGGGGCGCAGGGGTGAAAGATTCTTGCCCTTCTGCCCCCCTGCACCGAAGCCCCCCTACTTCTTTAGAAGCTGTAGTATCTACCCCCTCAACAAGGGAGTTTCCTATACCATTTGTCAGGGGGGTGGATACGGAGGGTGAACTCAGGTCTAACCCTTGCAAGGGCTGGGTTTGGATGTAATCAGCCCGTTGTTTCTGACGGTGAGCGATAACTTGTAATGCAAAATTTAGTTCTGATTTAGACAGAAAGAACAATTTTACTTGTTGTCCACGTTTTCCTTGTTTACGAAAATCTAAACTTAGCCCCAACTGCGCGACTAAAGTGGCCAACAACCAAATTGGTTGGCAATCACTTGGGATAGTAAACCCCAAAATTGCTTTAATGTGAGCAGCGCACTCTTTAGCTCTGCGGGTCATAAGTAATAGTTGTTCGTCGGCAGATGTAATTTCTTCTCCGGTGACTAATCTTTTGAGAATGTCATGTAGTCCTAAGTTGAAACGAGCTAACCATTTGGCGGAATAATTACTCCAATCCATGCAGAAAGGTAGTTTGTTTCTTTCTGCTAAGTCTTTGGCACTAACAAATTCTGGTGGTGCGGGGTATTGTTGGTTAGTTCGAGAATCCAGGATTGTCTCTTGGGATGAAGCTAAAATAGCCTCCAAAGATGCGATCGCACTGATTAATTTACCGCCGTTATCTTTCTCGACTAGAGATTCAGTGACTTCCATACCGTAGGAATCCCAAATACGGAACTTCTCACACTCGTAAGCCTCATCGGGAGAAAGATAATCTTTACTTTGCCGTGCGCGGTACTCACTTCTGGAGATGGTATTGGCTTTGGCGACAGACTGATGATGAGCAGCATCTAGAGCGTCAGCCGCATATTTTAAGGATTCCCAAGCCTCAACATCAAGATGATCTCCGGTAGGTACGATAGTATTGCCCATATCGGACAACAGCGATCTCAGATCAGCACGTAAATTATTGATGGATTGGTGACGAGAAGCTTGAATTTGACAGTAAGCGTCTAATGCCCAGTCTTTCTCAACCCCACGCTTACCTGTTTCACGGTCGATTTTGATTAAAAAAGCAGTAATTTCATTGGTTTGAAGTAGCCGTTCCTTAATTTTGGTAGGGTTGGTTTCTTTGTAGCCGAAGGGTGGAGTAGGAGCCACCCACACATGAATTGGCACTTTGGGACGATAACGCCACAGCTGTTGAGCGCATTCGGTGGCAGTTTGGCTCACGGCATGAAATACACCGAATACTAAATCAAAATGATATTGTGAGATGTCAACACCAGTACCCAGACTAGGCGAAGTTAGAAGTACATCTATATTCTTGACAGCGTTGGTAATGTCTTTGATAAATGCTACGTTTTCTTCAGAACCACTATTATCTGAATGAATCGACCAAATTCTCAATGGTGTAGTTTGGTTCGTGTGTGGGTGAGAAGGCGCAGATGATGGTTCAATACGTACAGTGAACATCCGTTCCAGTTTTTTGATGAACCGCTTTGAGTCAGACACCACCATGAGTTTTTGACTCATCATGATTGCCGCCGAGATTTGCGCCACCAACGCGGAAGAATCCATCCCCTCATACCAATAGATGGTGCGCTCTCCATTCTTCCATTCATTTTTGATAATGTATGGTTGCTCCCCAACGGGTCGCATGGACAGGAAAAAGTCGATGGTGATGTCGTCCATGTGAGCGTCAGCGATGACAACTAAAGGCGCATTGTAAACAATATGTTCTAATACGGACAATATCAGGGCGCGGTGTTCCTTACAAGTATTACTATGCAGTAGGTGTGTCAGGTATTGGCAAGTTTCGTCAATGAAAATGCAGCCATAAGCTAGGGCTTGGGTGTTTAACTTATATAAACTGTCGATGGTGATGCTCAATGCCTGTGCAGTAGCCATGCCAGCATAACCAAGGTCAGAATACATCAAGGTTTTCAAACGCTCTGCCAAGTTTTTCAGCAGATTCACCCGATGCCCGTTGTTGAGAAATCGTTGATCTGGGTGAGCATCTCGCCACCAACGCATTAACTCGGTTTTACCTGTTCCCATATCAGAAATCAGTACCACTAACCCAGTGAGTGGGAAGACAATACTTTTGGGTTGTTTATTCTGTCTCAATTTTTTGAGTTTGTAGCGAATTTTTCCGCGATGACCTGGGGGGATTTCCTCTGGTGGTGAGGGCTTTGGAAAATCCATTGCTTCCGGTTGTTGTTCTGTTCGTGAGACACATACTGTATGCGCTGGTGGGTTAGTTGCGGCTTTATCCTGAACTGCAACTGCTTGGGTCAAATATTTTGTATTGATCAGCGCATCTGGTCTATACTTTCTCAGTCCCCGGTGCTTGATGAGGAACGATTGCTGGTAATCCTTCAATGAGTGAGCATCATCTATAATTGCCGTCAGTAGTGCGTTAGCATCCTCACCTCTAGCAACCACAAAATCATCAACGCCTTTCTCCGGCCCTGACAGTAGTGCAACTTCGCAAACACAGCCAACAGCCTCAATCGCTTTACCAGTCCTTACAGTTGCTTGGTAGACCGACCAACGAGTTTTCAGTTTCGTCTCGTAGTCAAACAGGATCTGGAATTTCCGCCCAGGTTGTGCCAGTGGTAGTAGATCCGGATGCAGCCTTTCATCGAAATCCTTTTTACCTACTCGTCCGTTCCAAATCCCTGGCAGTGCGATCGCCACAAACCCCAAACTTAGCAAACAGGCCGCCTTCTTCTCGCCCTCGCAGAGAATAATCGGGATTTCTGGATGAGAGATTACCCATTCCCAGAACCGGAGCAAGTTGTACCTATCTTGTAAGCGTCGGGCTAACGGTGAATCATAGCGTTTAATGTTGTACCGCCGCGCTACCCGCTTCCAAATACAATCGGCAATATCAAAATAAGTGACACGGTTGGGGACTTTTGGGGGCGACTCATACTTAACCGACTTACCTTTAAGCCAATCAATGCGAGGGTTTGTCGGCTTGATGCGCCCCCACTCCATTGGTTTCCAGTCGTTGTACGGGTCAAGTGAAGCAATCCACATTCCCCCTGCCATTAAATGCAGATATAACTTCAACAGCCCATCCGTCACTCGCCCAGCGTTTTTTCTGGGGAGTGTAGGGGAGATGAATAGATAATCGTAAACTGTTTCTCCCTCAATATGGAAGAAGTTGCGCTCAATTAGTGCCGGATGAATGGCACTTCCCACCGTCAGTTCATGATACTCCGCTGCGGTGAGATTGTTGGGATATTCAATTGGGGATTGGCTCATTAAATGTAGCCCCCAATCCCAGCAAGAGAGAGTGAACTTGGCTTGACGGCATTGGAGTTGGGCTTGGCTATGGAGAAATTTGTTTGTGAGTTCTGCCTCCAGCACTCTTGCACAGTAGCACCCCTGTTGTACTGCTTCTGTTGAGTAAACAAGATGTGGGTACTGAACATTTCCCCAGTTTCTATGACTGTGCCAAACACAAAATCTTGCCAGGGTGCAACTAATAGCAACACTTCTGCAACAGGATCTAAATCTGGCAGGGTACTGGCTAGATGATTCTGTTTAATCAATATCTGCCGATAGTCATTTGTGTTCTCGGCAGCCAGCGCAACTGCTTCCTTGCACAGGTGCATACTATTTTCTTGATGCCAGAACCAATCCACTCTTTGTAATACTGTGGTTCTGGCTAAAACATTTTTAAACCGCGTTTCTAAAAACGAACTTATCAGTATTTCTTTCCATTGCCCATTCTGGCTGTCTGCGTATGGTACAGTTACCACTCCTGACAGTCTCACCCTGATCCCCTCTTGTATTGGGCGATCGCAATTTTTCATGATAGATTCCCCTCACTGTTTCATTTACAAGGTTCAGAGGGGGGTTATCCAGAATTAAAACTCAGTCAGCCAGAATTACTAAAACTTTGATCGCTACTATATGTGCGATCGCACTTCGTGTGTCTATGTCCTAAATTTCAAGAAGTGATAGTCTTGCAATGAAAATAGACCCATGAGCAAATCTGGCTCTGGTTTCTGAACTCTAGATTGATCTTGACTACGCTGCTCTTTACAAAAATTTACTTAAAAGAAATATAAATTTTTTGCCAAAATGCCAAAAACGTTCAGCAGAAACTAGCTTCACGTATACCTTTGTTCTATAATGGCATAAGTAAAGCAGCGTGGGCATCTTTTGACAAGTTAGTGGATAACAGCGACCAAACTATTCCCCACTTTCTACGTCATATCCTGATCAACCCCGCTCTAAAAATAGAATATTTTGTTGTTCAACTTCAGGCAAAGCGATACTCCTTAGTACGTTTTGCCTACATTTTTATATGTGCCTTGTTTTCCTCCACTTCTGGTTAGACGCATCGACAAGCTCGATCTTACAAAACTTCGCGTATTTTCGCATCTAGCAAGATTTTGATTGTTTACTCCCGTTACCTCCGGTTTGATGAATTTTTGTAAAGTTTGCCCTATTCGTTGAAAGCTTTTCTCAAGGCATCCTAAGTAAGGCAGTTAGTTACTTTTGATTAAATCGCTATAACTCTCTTCAGCAAGAAATCTATTGGAATTTTTCATACATAAACCCCTTGACGCAAAAACTCTTGAGGCTGTCAAAGAACTCGACAAAATAGTATTTCTTCGCTCTAGGAATATTTTTGATTTTTTGATCAAGCACAGCTAATTATTACATTTTGTTTTTTAATTTTTATCTCACCTCCAGATTTTGCTTGTGTGCTTAGGTTTGATTACATATAGCTGATTGCTTGATATCCTACTAATCAAGAATAGTATCATATACACCTATTCAAGTTCAAACTTTTAGGCTTAAACTTGGCAGTATAGAGATACATTAACAATTCTGGCTAGAAAAATCTACAGGCAAATACGATTAATCAAACAGGTTGTTGCTGCAAAAAGTTACACTTATTAATAAACAATTAACATGAGCAATTATTTTTACATATATTGGCTAAGTAAGCTTATCAAAAGAAAGAATTGGCAATTTGCAGAGTATTATATGCTACATAAGATATTCCAAGTAAAGAAAGTCTTATTCCAGGAAAAATAGATACTACCAGTCTCCAAATGGAGAATAATTAAGGTTTATTAAATAAAAGTTCAAACTTTTATTTGAAATCAAATACATAGAGATAAGTTATGGAAGTTAAAGAAGCGATTAGATTTATAAATGAATTGGTGTATGCAAAGCAAGGAAGATGGCTAGAAGAACCGGAAAAAATTGTTATTAAGGCAGCTTGGTTAGACCTAGAGTACAAAGAGATAGCAGATAATAGCCCCTATGGATTTGAGATATTACAGCGTCGTGTAGCTCCAAGCTTGTGGGTATTATTGACAGGAATTTTAGGAAATGGGGAAAAAGTTACAAAAAAGAAGCTTAAGGCGATTGTAGAACAACAAAACCATAACAAGCTTAGTAATACT
Organism: Anabaena sp. FACHB-83; assembly: GCF_014697485.1. Classification (NCBI taxonomy): domain Bacteria; kingdom Bacillati; phylum Cyanobacteriota; class Cyanophyceae; order Nostocales; family Nostocaceae; genus Anabaena; species Anabaena sp. FACHB-83. Next base: position 16,152 of record NZ_JACJRY010000064.1, read on the forward strand.
AAGTCTGATTTTAAATTTTTAGATATTTTAGGAGGTAATCCCCCGGAAGTCGCTAAATTTTATGGTAGAAGTCCAGAATTAGCAATGCTGCAAGAGTTAGTCATTCGGGAAAAATGCGTGGCAGTTATAGGAGAAGCAGGAATTGGCAAGAGCGCATTAGTAGTTAAGTTACTTCAAGCTTTGGATATTCAAGATTGTTATTTCAATGGTTTTATTTGGAAATCTATTGGCTACAGCCCCTCTTTGTCTAGTTTAGTTACTGAATTTCTTAAATTAATATCGGAACTAGAAAATCAAAATTTTGATATCCCTAAAAGTAGTGAAGACAAAATAACGCTATTAATTGAGCGATTAAGATTAAAACCTTATTTAATAATTTTAGATTCAGCAGAGGCTTTACTACAAGGAGATAGAAATAAAAGTCCTAATCCTTATGGAGATGAATATATAGAGTATGGAACATTCTTTAGAAGAATTGTAGAAGCACAACATCAAAGTTCTTTAGTATTAATTAGCAGAAAACCATTTGTTGATATTACACGTTTACAAAATAAGGGGCAATCTGCTGTTGTGCTGAAAATTGAAGGATTGCGTAGAGACGCATTTGAAATTTTGCGCGATAAAGGATTAAAAGATGAACATAAATGGGGAGAATTAGTACAAATATATCATGGAAACCCTTTAGTTTTAAATATTGTTGCAAGTAAAATAAAACTATTTTTTAATAATAGTGTAGAAGATTTTCTTGCTTTGAATACAGTTTTATTAGATGATATTATAAAAGAGAACTTAGACGATTACTTTAAAGGTATAGGGAGACTAACAATTTTAGAAAAAGAAATTGTAATTTCGTTAGTTGAAGAAATGGAAAATAAACAGATTGATTTAATTTCAAATACCGAATTGTTAAGTTTGTTAAAAACAAAGGGAATAAGAGTAAGTACATCTGATTTTATTGATGCTATCAATGCTTTGATTGAACGCTTTTTAGTTGAACAAATACTAAATAATCAAGAGGAGTTAATGTTATATATACAGCCTGTAATTAAGAAATATATTTATACATATTGCCATCAGAAGCAAGGGAAATTTTCAATAATTTAATCAGTATAATACAAAAATAAAAGAAAGTTAAATGTGTGGCTTACTGTATCAATCCTAGTTGTAAACATCGCCAAAATCCAGACGATGTTCAAAAGTGTTTAAATTGTGGAACAGAATTACTAATAGATGAACGATTTCGTCTAATGAAACCATTGTGCTCTTTAGACTCTCGCCATAATACGGAAATTTTTGAGGCGGAAGAGAATGGTAAGCGCAAGGTAATGAAAGTTTTAAAGTCTTCAGATCCTAAAGCAGTTGAGTTGCTGGAGCGAGAAACGCTGACCCTGCAATTATTTGCTCATCCAGGGATTCCTAGAGTGGTAGATGATGTAATTAGTGTGACCCCCAATAATAGCACTCTTGAACTGCATTGTTTAGTAATGCAGTTCATTGAAGGGCAGAATTTAGAGGAATGGGTAGAAGAAAACGGGAAAATCTCTCAAGAACTAGCAATAGGTTGGTTGAAGCAGCTAGTAGAAATTATTGATGAAGTGCATAGAACAGGATATTTTCATCGAGATATTAAACCTTCTAACATAATTTTGCAACCGAATGGACAGTTGGTTCTAGTTGACTTTGGCGGAGTAAGAGAAGTAACAAATACTTATTTAGCGAAAGTCAGTGGAGTGGGTGGAAACGATATAGGATTGGGTGGAAATTATGAAATTACCGTACTTTACAGTGCTGGATACACACCTTTGGAGCAGATAAACGGTCAGGCAGTGCCACAATCAGATTTCTATGCCTTGGGAAGGACTTTTGCATACTTAGTAACAGGGATAGGATTAACTAACTTGCCAACAGATCAAGAAACAACAAGGTTGATCTGGAGAAATAAAGCCCCACAAATTGAGAAACCTTTAGCTGACTTGTTGGATGATATGATGGCTCCAGCCCCAGGGAAGCGTCCGGCAGCAGCTAAATTTATATTGCAAAGATTAGATAATTTGGAGATCCAATCCAAAATCTATCGAATTGTCAAAACACCAATATTTAAACTTAGTGCCAGTATTTTATTTATATTAAGCTTGTTGGGTATAAGCTATCTATCATTACCGTTAGTAGCAAATCATTACTTAGAGCAAGGAAAGAAAGCTCAAAAAGAAAACAGGTTATCGGAAGCTGAGAATCAATTTCAATTAGCAGTAAAACTGAAACCTAATACAAGGCAAGCAATCTCGCAATATTATTTAGAACAAGCAGATAGAAGAAATATTCCTTTAACTGACTCTAGAAAGTATTATGAATTAGCGATTAAATATAATCCAAAAAATGATGTAGCTTATAATAACTTAGCATTATTATGTCAGCAACTACATGATATTGATTGTGTAGAGAAGAACTATCAAGTATTATTTAAGCTGAAACCTAATTCATGGACAGGACACTATGGATTAGGAAGTTTTTATGATAATAACGGTGAATATAAATTGGCTATTGAGCAATATCAGTTAGCAATAGAAAGCAGTGAAGAAGCGATATATGCAATTAGTAATTTAGCAAGATTACAAGTTATAGAAGGGAAATATGATAAAGCGATTGCTTTAGTTGTACAGGGATTAAAGAAAACTCAAGAAACTGAATTGCAAGCAGCTTTATATAAAACTTGGGGTTGGGCGGAATTAGAGCAAAAGAATTATGTTCAAGCTAAAAAATATTTAGAAAACTCAAGACAATTATACCCAAGAACAGATACTTATTGCTTACTAGCACAAGTGCAAGAAAAAAATAATGCGGCTCAAGATGCACGACTTTCATGGGAGGCGTGTTTATTAGCTCAGTCGAGTTTGCCAGAGGTTCAGCAATGGCGACAACAATTTTTAGATCGTACTTTAGGAAAAGTCATACCGAAGTCTTCTCCTTAAACATAAAAGTTGTTCTTGAGTTCATGTAAGCTAACAGTTGAAGGTAGCTAAACGAGAAAATTAATGTTCCTGGGATTACTCACCCAAAAATTTGTCAAGGCTAGAGTTTCAATGGTTTCATTAGTATTGATGACTCTAAATTGTTCCGTAGCAATGGGTCAACCTCAACCAATGGCAAAGGATTCTTGTACTAATTCAATAGCGAGAATTTACAACGAGGGAGATCGCTATTTACCCAAAGGCAGTTTACTTTGCCCAGGAGATCGTATTAATCCCAAAAGAATTGGAGGTAAAGTTGAGGTTTTATGTTTTTTGAATGGGAGAATAATGCAACTAGCAAGTGGTTCGATATCGGATGCACCTGATAAGTGTAGGCAAGCAACTCCAGGAAGCAAGAAAAGATGTACATTCCAAACTCCACAAGATTGTCCAAAATTTAAAGGCCCTGGCGAAGTTGGAAATGAGCCAATCATCCTGAGTCCTTATGGCAGTGTATTACTTCGCCAAAGACCTGTATTGTCTTGGTATCCAGTAAAAGGAGCAACCAGCTATAAAGTTTATGTCACAGGCTACAATCTTGATTGGCAGTTAGAGACGAAGAACACCACCTTACCGTATCCACAAGACCAAGCAGAGTTTCAGTATGGCATCGTTTACAAAATTACTGTACTTGCCAGAAAACCACAACAAACAACTAGTTCGATACCCTCAGTGGTATATATGCTTTCACAAAGTGACGCACAGGACACTTTAGAAAAAATCAAAAAAGTGAAAGAACTGGGCTTATCACCAGATGAAGCGGCTTTACTCGACCTAGATGCTGTGTATATGGAAAAGAGTCTATTACACCAGACAATCGAAACTATGAATGAAAGAGTAGCAGCCGGTAGTCAAAACCCAACTCTTTATCGAGTATTAGGCGATCGCTACTTGGAAGCATGGCTACCACAAGAAGCAGAAACTGCATACCAAAAAGCGATTGAATTAGCGCAAAGTAGTGGCAATGCTAGAGAGTTAGAAACTGCTAAGGAACACTTAAGAGTGCTAAAAGAAACTCAAAGCCAGCCGCCCACTAGTATAAAACCTGACCAAAAGTAGGGGTGATTATATTTGGGATCGTTCAGCAAACTTAACTGTGCAAGTCTAAGTGCTTCGGCTTTCGGAATGCCATTTTTTAAACTTTGATAAAAAACCCTCATCAGTTGAACAGTGGAGACAGCATCTACTTGCCATAAGGTCGCAACTGTACTTCTGGCTCCGGCCTGTGCCGCTACACCTGCAATCCCTAATGCTGCTCTTTTGTTGCCTTTAGCCGTTTGACAAGCACTGAGAACCAATAACTCAATCGGGTCTTGATTTTGTTGAGTTTTTAGCCAACCATTAAATTGTTGAATATCGATAGGCTTGTCCCAGGCTAACAAGACTGTGCGTTGAGGATCAGAACTAAATTGACCGTGGGTTGTTAGGTGAACAATCGGGAAATTTGCTGTTGTCAGTTCTTGCTGTAATCTTTTGCTAGTAAACTTTTCATTCAGCAACTTAGTTGAAGATTTAGTTTTTTGATTAATTTCAGCTACTTCTTGTTCCACCTCTAGCAAGGCTTGCAAACCTTCGGGTGCATTTGGGGCATAGAAGCTTGGGCTAACTTTAGAAAGTCCGGCAATTAAAGCTTTTAGCTCTTGGTTAGACAAAGCTTTTAAAGGTCGAATTTTTGAGCCTAGAGTTACTGCCATACTATAGTGCTTGATTAAATAATCCTGTCCATCGTGCAGCAATACCAAAGGTATACTCTGAAAAGAAGTGTCCAAACTAAATACCAGTGTTCCTGATGAAGGCAAATATTTTTTGATAGGTGCAAACAGCAACTGGTAAAGGGCTTGAGATTCGGAAATGATAATGTCTTTTTCAATAGCAGCTAATCTCTCGTCTTGTAGACTCAACAACAGATTGTTGACATGAGATTGAACCAGCTTTGAACTAGTAACGTAATGATGAAGGGAATGATTAGGAGATTGAACAATAATTAATACTAAATCATTAAGGTTAATGATTTTAATTAATGTAGTATTACTAGATATCTTAACTTTATCTAAAGAGATTAAATCTAGCTTTCTGCACTGAAGAAAATTTTCTAGTTGTGTTAGTTGAAGTTGGTCATCTGTTTGTTGAATTAACCTTAAATTAGGAAACTGACCGTTCAACAACAATCGCATATAATTTCGATATATAGGTTCAACAGTCTCTTGAAGCGAAAATTGCAAATCTGCATTTATTGTCCCTAGTTCATCTCGAATTCGTTGATAGCTTTTAATTGTGGCTTCATAAAAATGAAGAGCTTTTTCATATTGCTTATAGTTATTATAGAAAATACCTAATTCTTTTTGCCATTGATAAGCGAGTTCTAAATCTTGAATCGATTGTGCAATACTAAGAGCTTGTAACCAAAGATATTCAGCTTTTTTCGGTTCTAATCTACCTAAAACTCCTAAACTATAAGATTGCATTCTTTGGTGATTTATATGTTTAGCTAATTCAAAGGCTGATTGGGCAACTTCAATAGCGGTAGTATGTAACTGCTCGTCTGATATTTGAGCTAAACTATTAGCGAAGTTTATTTGAAAATGAATTGATTGATTGGCAGGTAATTCATTAAATAATGCAATATTTTGTATTATTAGCTTGATTAATGATTGAAGTTGCGGCTGAATTTGAGTTTGGGTTTCTACCAACCGTTGATTTTTTGATTTAACTGCTACTTTTAGCCATTGTGAGAAATCTATTAAAAGTTTTACACTGTTTAATTGTGATTGTAACTTTAAAGAAATGCTGGCTGTTTTATTAACATTTATTTGTTGAAATATTTTGAGAGAGCTTAAGGCAGAATCTATAAGAAAATCACTTAACTTATCTTGAAAATCAGGCTCTTCTATTTCCGAATATTTATTTCTCAATTGGTTATAGTAAGCCTGTTCTGTAATCCCTAAAGAAAGCAAAACATTATTATTATCAAAAATTGGTGATTGCTGGGCAGACTCTAAAATTTTTTGTAAAACTATTTTTGATTCTGATAGTTTGCCCAACTGACGCAGTACATCCCCCAAATTATGCAATGCTAACAAGTAAATTGGTTGGGAATTGAGGCGTTCAACTATGTCAAAACGATTATTAATAGAATCGTTTGGCTGTTGTGGTTCACAAATCCAGCTTTGGGTAACAGAATTGATGGCTTCTAGAAGTGTCTTGCAAGCACGAGGATACATACCTAGAGCTTGCAAAGCTATATTTTGATTAATTAAACTTCCGATAATGTCTTCCTGAGATTTTAGTTTTTGATAAATTATAGTTGCTTTCTTGAAACTATCAAGTGCTTCTGTTGCTTGCCCTAAATCTAATTGTTCATTACCTTTACTTATCAAGAATTGTGCTTGACTTTGTTGCATTTCTGGAGTCACAGCAAACCCTGATATTACAAATGATTGGCTAACACTAATTAATAACCCTAACGCACCTATTAATAGGTACTTAAATAAACGACGAAGTTTAATCATTGAGTTACTGAAATTTTAGTATGACAGGTTGGCTCAGAAAAAGCGGTATTAACTGTTGTGTTAGCTTGGGCAACTAAGGTTACTGTGCCGTCATTATTAAATTGCCAACCTTGGGCGGGAATGATTTTGGTAGTTGATAACTTTGGTTCGTCTAAATTATTGATAGTTGAGGCAGTGTTTGAAACTCTAGGTTGCCAAGTAGGATTTATATATGCAGATTCTAATGGGCTAGATGGTAAACCACCTTTACCAGTTATGACAAATCTATTTTCTGCACCAGCCTTTCCTGGGCAAACTGATGCTATTTCTGGGGTTGATTTAGGTAATTCTAGTTGAGCATTAACCAGGGGTGATTGAGTTCGGGAGACATTTGTTTCAACATTACCATCAATGCCTTGTTGCGAAGATGCTGTAACCAGACTGTTAGGAGATAGAAACAGTCCTTGGGTGTTAATTCTAATATTGCCACCTCTGCCCTGAAAAGCATCTGCTGTGATGCGGCTGTTATTGAAACCAGCGATGACATCAGCATTGATTCTGATGTTGCCGCCGTTGCCATTCGTACCTTGTTGGCCAGCCGTGGCAGAGATATTGCCATTATTTAGTTGAACGAGCTTTGACTCAATGCCAATATTTCCACCTTCGGCGATCGCGGTGGTGGCACTGATACCTCCACCATTGGAAATGTTGATTCTGTTTGCATTGATATTGATGTTTCCCGCATTGCCAATGCCTTCGTTGCGGACGGTAATTAAAGCGTTGCCAGTAACATTTAAAACAGGTGTATTAATAATAATATTTCCTGAGTTTCCTGAAGGAACAGGAGGAAGCCTAAATAAATTTCGCAAGACTTGAGACTCAACCTTGGCTGATGAAATCACTAGCGACGGATTTAAGGAATTAAGTGTTGCATCTATATTTATGGATTTGGAGGCATTGATAGTAATGCTCCCACTATCGCCGCTTGCAAAAGTAGAAGAATCAGTTCTACCGCCTTCTTGAACTAACAAGCTCGCTGTATTGATTTCTAAATTACCCGCATTACCAGTATTGAAAGCTGTAGCAGATAAAACACTTGGCTGAAAGGTATCTGGTGCATAACCCTCAACCATTACGTCAGTTGCATTTATTGTCAAATCTCCTCCTCTACCAGATCCAAAGGTCGAGGCTCCTATTGCACCACCACCTGTGGCAATTAGTCGTTGTGCTGATATTACAATGTTGCCAGAATCTCCCGAACTAAATGTTCCAGAGCTAATAAGGCTAAAAAGAGCAGAATTGCGAGGTGAAACTCCAACTACATTCACAGAATCAGAAGCCTTTACGACTACATCACCACTGTTGGCAGAACTAAATGTTAAGGAATTTATTTGTCCTCCATCCCGAAGAATTAACGTTCGAGTTGATATTGTTGAATCTCCAGCTTTACCGAGTCCTAAAGTCTCATTTCGTAAACTACCAGCAATTCTAGCGATTGGATCAGTACCATTTATGTCTAAAGAGTTAGAAGCATGTATGTTAATTGTTCCTCCTGCTATTGATCCTTGATTCTGAATTAAAATGACAGAGCCATCAGTAAGTGTGATGTTTTGCCCTTGTAAGTATATAGAGCCGCTAATAATACCACTAGTATCAACTAGAGAGCGTTTTAAAAGTTGAATATCCTGAAAAGAAACTGTATTATCATAAGACAAGTTCCAACCAGAGGATGTTTGTGTCAAGTTAACCAAACTGTGATTTCCTACACTACCTAGTTCAACCCTCCCGCCTTCAGCTATTATCTTGCCACCATTTAAAATTAAATTCCCTCCAACCAATGCTATTGTCCTTGTTGGCTGAACTTGTAAACCTGTTGAGCTACTTCGTCCCAATACTGGGGAGAATCGTGAACCAGTTAAATCGTGTCCTGTTCCTTCGACATTAATTGCTTTAGGGTTACTTCCAAATAGCAGTCCGATAGGTGAGCTTATGGTCAGTATTGGTGTAGCTTGGTGTTTATTAGCTGTGAACTCAAAGCCATCTGCAAACTTGATACTGTTTGCAGTACTACCAATAAAGGAACCACCAATATTTAGCTGGGCATTTTGTCCAAAAATAACTCCGTTAGGATTGATTAAAAATATGTTTGCTGTACCGTTAGCACGAATTAGTCCATCAATATTAGAAACAGAACTACCAGTGACTCGACTTATAATATTCTTAACATCTAGCGAATTGTTAAAATAAGCTTGGCTCCTATTAGAAACAGAAAAATCTTTAAAGCTATGAAACAAATTTTCTCCTAATTTTGTTCCATTTTCTATAAATATAGTATTGTTGTTGATTTTTATACTTGTGTTATTTGGTAATGTGCTGTCTGGAATGATTTGAGAATAACAAGTTAGGTCATTTAGTATAAGACAACCTAAAGTAATAATTACTTTTAAAAAAAATAAATTGTATTTAAGATAAAGCATAGTTTACAAGAGCTTAATTCTTTACAAGTTAGAGTCATGTAATAACTTATTAAAATATTTATTTTTTGCAGCTAATTAATTTTTTTACAAACAGCCTTTGTTTTTTGCATATTTCATAAATATTACGGAAGCATTAAAAAATCTATTCCGGAAGTGAGATAAGCGAAACTTAAATTTAAGAGGGCATGGCAATTCTTCAAAAAGAACGGGTGTAAAACCACATTTTATATAGAATTCTATTAATTCTCGTTTGACACATTTTAAATAGAGAGGTTGGATTGCTTCATTAACTAAATTTTCAACTAAAAAACTTCCTAAACCTTGATTTCTAAAATTTGGAGCTACGTATAAGCTACCTAGTTCTTGTGCAATATAATAATTTCGTATTTGTCCAAATGCTATCAAACGTCCATGATATTCAATTACTAAAAATTGCTGCCACCTCATTTGAGTAGGATCAAGTCTAGCTTTGAAAATTAAAAATATAATCAACCCGATATCGCAAGATTTGGCTTTTCTAATAACATACTGGTTTTGAAAATATAAATTAGTCTTTGTCATTGAATACAAAATATAAATTAGCAAAAAATAATTGGAGCAAGATAAACATAATAATATAACTTACTTGTAGATAATTGAGAAACTGACAATATACATAATGTAGAGATAAATGAAAACTTAAAAAACATCAGACAATTTCTAACTATTTTAAGTATATTCTCAAATGTGGCAAAGTTTGACAATCGAAAATCTTGATTTTAATACTAAAGTTAAGTTTAATTATTTTTTACTTTTAAAATTCTTAAGTAAACAATTAATCAATCTACCTTTGGATAGAAAAATCTAGTGTATACCTAATTAAAAATATGCCAAAAGTTAGATGTTTTTTATTTAAAAACCAGAAGGTAAAAACTTTATCTTACCATCAGGTTATGTCAGTGCTACAAACTTCTCCAACCTCAGTAGAAACCTAAAACAAATCAGTAGTCAGCTAAAGTAGACTACTGAAATACATGATATATGCGTTAATTATTGCAACTATCTAAAGATAGATTATCAATCACAAAACCCATCAACCCGCAAATCCCGCCAAATTTCCGAAACCTGCCACCCGGAGTTACCCACAGACTGAAAAAGCGGAGCATAGATCGAAAGCTCCTCGGCGACTGTGTGAGTGACTTCTTGTGCTGGCTGCTCAACAATGGGATCTTCAACGACAAGCTCAACTGGAGAAAGTTTTTCGGTGGCTGGCTGTGGCGCAACAGACTTTTTGAGAGCGCGGAACTCTGGTTTTTTGATAATGGGGTTCATGTTTGTTCAGGTGTAAAAGGCTGGGATTAATTAAATATTCCATCTATAGTGAGTGATTATGGTAGTACCAAACAAGTAGTGATAACAGGGTAGTAAGTTTGGTCGATGAATGACGTGGCCAATAACAAATGCAAAGATAGAAGCAGCCAATGAAAAACCCCAGCCCTTTTGAACGGGTTGGGGAATTGTATAAAAGACTATTCTCATCATGACACAACCAAAAACTTGTTCCACCATCTTTAGCCTGGAAGTGGAACAATGACCAACTCTTCTTCTCGCAAAAAGACCACAGCCCAAGCTTCAGCCAAACCAAAGCCTGCTCCTAAAATTCAACAGCAGGATGACCAGCATTTAGAAACCATTGAGGTGAAGGCTGTTGAAGTAACGGCGGTGGAGGTAACATCTGCCGTTACTTCAGAAGAGTTAACAGCAGATGAACAAGGCGATCGCTTGAACTTGGAACGTAAGGTCGAACACGCATTTTACGAAGCAGGGAAAGCTTTGAGGGAGTTGCGTGATCGTCGGCTTTATCGTTCGACGCACAAAACATTTGAGGAGTATTGCCGCGATCGCTTTGGGTATAGCCGGCGACAACCTTATTTGTTAATGGATGCGGCAGTAGTGTTTGATAACCTGAAAGAAAAATGTGATCCAATGGATCACATTTTGCCGACTAACGAACGACAAGTGCGACCGATGATTCATCTAGAACCCCAAGAACAGCAGAAAGTATGGAAACAAGCAGTCCAAGAAGCTGGCGGAAAAACCCCATCTGGCCGCATAGTCCAAAGTGTTGTAGATAAAATTCGAGAACGCACCAAAGTACCGAATCCCTTCCGAATTGGCGAAATCTGCGTTCTTGTACCCAAAGAAAATCCAGACTTACGAGGCAAAGGCGGTTGCTGGGGTGTCATCACTCACGTTGGCGATTACAGTTGCACTGTTCAAACTTGGGACGGGGAATACACAGTCAAAATTGAACACCTAAAATCGTTAGAACTGCTAGATGATGACTGTAAATCAATGCAACAGTTATGTATGCGATTGCGGCGATTGCAACAAGTGGCAGACCATGACCCGGCTGTGGACTGGCTGTTGCAAGGGTTGGGGAAACAGGCGAAGCCGTATTTGTCTTCGTTGCAAGCGAAGCTGTTGGTGGCGGTGGAACGGGAGTATGGACTTGATGGGAAGCAGAAGAAGTGATACTGAATAAGTTGCTGGAGTCAAGCGATCGCTCCAGTCAAAATCCAAAAATTTCTTGACTAATGCCCACAATCTGTTGCAGTCGTTGGGAAAGCCGCTTGTGCGATCGCATTTGGCGGTTGCGGGAGAGTGGGAGATTGGGCAAGTTGAGGCGACCGTATTTGACGGTTGTGGAAGAAAGGCTGTTGGGTGTGATTGAAAAAGAATACGGCATCATAGATAAAACAGCGCACAATTTTCAGTCAACCAAGAACTAGGAGAAAACAGTAATGCAGAGTATTAAGTTATGTTCTCACGTTGGGGCTGACGGGATTTTGCACCTTGAGATTCCTGTTGGCATCACAGACCAAGAAATGGAAGTTGTGGTGATTTATCAACAGATAGAAACATCCACCGCCCCAAAAACACCCGAAGAATTAGGATGGCCACCAGGATTTTTTGAACAAACTTATGGCAGTTGTCAAGACGATCCAATTGTTATTGACTATGAAGGTGATTTTGAGACAAGGGAAGAGATAGCGTGAAGTATTTGTTAGATACTAATGTTTGCGCTCGTTATCTCAACGGTAGGTCACTCTCTATTCGAGAACGCTTGCGGTCAACCAATGTCGAAGATATTGCTGTGTGTTCAGTGGTCAAAGCAGAGTTATTTTATGGTGCAATGAGAAGCATTGACCCAACTAGAACGCTCTTCAGGCAGCAAGAGTTTCTCAAATTGTTTGTTTCTCTACCCTTTGATGATTCTACCGCACTTGTTTATGGCAGAATTCGAGCAGAGTTATTAGCCAGTGGAACGCCGATTGGCCCCAATGATTTTCAAATAGCAGCGATCGCCTTGACACATAATTTAACATTAGTCACACACAACACCAGAGAATTCAGTCGTGTTAGTGGATTGGCGATTGAAGACTGGGAGTAGGGGCAATCGTAAGAGTGCAGTCTAAATTCGTCATTATGGTCAAGATTTACGCACCAATTTACCTACAAACAAATTTACGAGCGTGAGGGGGCGCACTATAATCATCCCATAAAGGGTGGGTATACGGAAAAACTCTGTATAATATCCAAAATAGAGGTTGAAAAAGAAGTTTTCCGTATATTCAGAAAGAAGTAGCTGTAATACTTAATATAATTAATTAGAATTTAGAAAAAGATTATACGGAAAATTTCCGTATAACAAATAGTTAGACTTCAAATTGTCAAGCATCTTTTTGTGTTTCATGCTTGATGTTTAGAAGTTATTGAGAGAATTCATCACTTTTCTTTATGAAAAAGTTCAGTGCTGCTTTGTTGGGGGTGCTTTTAGCAACAAATGCTGCTTATGCACATCGGGACAGAATCTTGACACTTACTCCAAATGGTTCGATTCCAGAGATTCCCGCCACCTTCGGTCGCGCCCACCTTACGGTTAGTGGCTTGGGAACAGACCAGCCATTAATTCAGCTCAAAATAGGTACGCACCAAACTACGCTTCCCGCTTGTGTCGCCCGCTTAATTCGCACAACGAGTCAGAGAGATATCCGACTCACAGGGTCGTGGTATCACGATGAGAGTATTCTCCCTTATTACATCAACATTGAGTTCTATGATCCTGGACGCAACCCCAATCTCCATAACTCAAGCTATCAGATTCTGTACAATCTCCACAATGCCAAAATCATTAAACTGACTAGATTCAAGGCCAACCTACTTGGCAACGGAGTCCAGTCCACAGATATTGTTTTGCCTGTGAACTGTAAGTCAGTGCTTATGGGGACGTAATCTAACAATTCGTTCAGTAGTAAACCAAAAAGTTTTTCTCCAAAGAGCGAACCCTAAAATACTCAGATGGAAGCACCAGCCGAGGCAGTTTTGAAGTGTTTGGGGGAAATCAAGCGACCGCATTTGACTACGTTTGAGGAAATGCTGTTGAGTGTGATTGAGCAAGAATACGGACTCAGTGATTGACTTAAACAGTGAAAAAACTCGACAATATAGAACCCATTTGGGATCTAGTATACTGATAAAATAACAGTATGTTTTGTCACTTATGTATTTAAGCAGTTTAACAGATGAAGAGTGGCTAATTATTGAACCATTATTACC
>NZ_JACJRY010000065.1:0-28850 GCF_014697485.1 Anabaena sp. FACHB-83
GGTCAAAAATTTTGAAAGAACTTTGGAGAATGCGACGACTAAAATTCATCTCTGTTTTGTCAGACTTATGCTCAAACGGTTAGCTACTTCATAGATCCCAAATGGGTTCTATACCGTTCGTGGACTTGTAAAAACAAAACCCCTTGGTTTCGATACTAGCGTTACAAGTATTTTTGACTGCTTGGGAATCGATCATGATCAAGGTAGTCCAAAGGGGCTTTCTTCCTTGTTTTTCTCGGACTCTGTGATGTAAAATCTCCATGATATCCTCAATCAATCCATCACTTCGCCACTGCTTATAATGCCAAAAAACTGTGGAATAGGGCGGCAAATCCTTCGGTAAGTCAACCCAATTGCAACCATTTTTCAGTTGATAAAAGATGCCATCTAAAATTTGTCTTTTACTCCATGTAGGTGGACGAGTCAGCTTCTTTTTAGGTAATAATGGTTCAATAATTAGCCACTCTTCATCTGTTAAACTGCTTAAATACATAAGTGACAAAACATACTGTTATTTTATCAGTATACTAGATCCCAAATGGGTTCTATAGAAAACTGCTGGCAAAAATTTTATAGCTGGCATTTAATAAACCGTGAACAAAACGAAGCCCTGAATTTTTATCAGGGCTTTTTAAGTATAAAAAGATGTGGTTGTTGGTGATAGGGTCTGGAAAGGAAAGCTGGCAAGCAAGGATTTATGCGATCGCATCAGCTATGAACTGATTGATTCCTTCTTCGCTGTAACCAAAAAAGACCGCCGCACACCTTTAATTTCGCGTGGAGCCAATTGGACAGCATATCGACCGTAATTCGCTCTGATTTCTCCCGGTTGAATCACTGAAGCATTCCAGGCGTGAGATGCAAACAACTGTTCTGGTTCATCTGTACCGAAACGCCAGTGCTTGCTAATCAAGCCATTTTGGTGTTTAGCCCCAACCTGCCACGACTTAACACTGACCAAATCAGCCCCCAAGTAACTATCATCTGTACTCAACTGGCTAATTGTGAGCAGTAACTCATTAACTTGAGACTCGTTCAGGTACATTAACAGCCCTTCCATTAGCCAAAGTGTGGGTGCGTTAATATCAAAGCCCTGTTCTAAAAGCAGATGAGACCAAGGTTGGGTTAAGTCAGCCGCGATCGCACATCGATGGCAATTGGCTCCTTTACCTTGCAAAATCGCTTCTCTGTAATGTATGAGTTCTGGTAAATCTAATTCGTACAAACGAGTCTGGGGTGAAAAGGACAGACGAAATGCTCTTGTATCTAACCCGACTCCTAGAAAGACAAATTGTTTAATTTCGGGCAACACAGACAAAATGAAGTCATCAAAAAAGCGAGTGCGGACTGCAACAAACTGAATGCGAACCGCACTACCAAGGGGGTTATCGCTATCTTGCTGTTCCCATTTCTTACGCCAAGCTTGGCCTGTTTCTCCGGCTAATTGTGCAGCCAAAGGATCGTCAAACAGATGGTCTGACCTGTCGGCTTCTATTGCACGTTTAGTTGCCATGACCAATGCTGTGCGGCAAACTTCATCTTGAATTTCAGGCAGATCATTCATTACTGGGAGCTTTAGTAATTATTGTTGCAGTCGCAAGTCAATTGTCTCACCTGTGTTTGTGCGTGGTCTAGTATCAGTTGTAGAAACCGAGTGCTGATTACCTAAACAATTAACGTAGTCATTAGTTAGTAATTGTTAAAAGCCCGTTATGTTGGTTTACAAACAGCTAAATCTAGCAAGCCACTTAGTAAGAGCTAAATCAACTAATGATTCTAAAATTACAGGAGTTTGAAAATCTTGTTGTAAAACTTTGTTGTATATTCCCGCATGAAAAGGGGAGTATTTCTGATGGTAGTAATTCCCCGGACGTTTTTCTCTTGGCATAGCATCCCATTGGGCTTGAAGTTTCATTTGCCCGAAACCCTCTGGCACATGACCAACAAAAGTCACCAATTCACCATTTAGCCAAATTCTAATTCTGCCGATTACTTCTTTTCGCCATGATGTAGGAGTTGGCAACCACAGAAACACTACTGGTTTATGAGATGCTCTTTGATAGCAAAGTTCAGCTACAGGTTTCGATTTACCTCTGCCGTATTTAATAATGTTTCTACCCTCAATTTCTTCTTTGATTCGCTCATCAAAAGTCAAAATTTTCTCTCGAAGTTTGAGAATTGCTTGCTGTTCCTCCCCCGTACAAGCACCAAGCCAATCTAAAAGAAATTGCGGTGCTGCTGGAATGTTATATGTTGTACTGCTGAAATTTAGTTCTTGATAGGGAATAGGAATTGACCAAGCTTTATTAGTATTAATATCTTGCAAACGTAACTGGAACTGTTGATTATCTTTTAAGACCTGAATCTGCAATAAATCAATTTTGAGCAGATTATACTTGCAGTCAATCAGGTTATGCCTGTGAAACGAGGGTGAAGCTGCTATCAATTTAACTGGTTGGCTGTAGTCTATTTGTTGGGCAAATGGTCTTTCGTCTAGCAAATTATCATAATAGCGGGTTAGCTGCTGAATAACGTATCTATCCTCAGCGTTTTTTAGTTCTAAAATTACTAACTGCTTACTTTCATTTAAGGCTAAAATATCGCAGAATTCGCCTTTAGCAGCATATTGTCGCTTGAGAGGTGTAAAACCTAATAACTGCTGTAGATTGTCCCAAATGAAATCTTCTAGTGCGGATTCTGAGGTGAATTCCCAACCATCACCTGTTTTTCTTAAAGCAGCACCAGCTAACATACTATCTTCACCAGTTTAAATACTCAAGTATAATCAATCAGCTTATCTTTAGATGGGCGTTTGATAAGCTAATGTAACCATGTATTTTTACCGAATATTTAGCCTTATAGTAAAGATTTAGCTCATATTCTATTCATAGTTCTCGCTATTAAATTTTTAAAACTTCACACTCTAGAATTCATTTAAGCACTTCATGACAGTTTTAAAGATAGTAGCTGTTTCTTAACAGCATCTTGAATCTAATTTCATTAGATATATCATGGTAGTAACAGTCTAGATGATTGATATTAAAGAAGTGGTATCAAATAAGGCTGATGAACCTGTGAATAAGAAATGGGTTGTCAAAAGGTTAACAATTAATCTCACATCAGGTGAAGCTGAAAATTTAGATAAGTATTGCTCAACTACAGGACGACCAGCGACAGATGTAATCCGAGAGCTAATTCGCTCTTTGAATGTTGAATAAACTTCTGCCTGAGAGAACGGACATTAATTTAACTACAAAAATTTCAAGCATGATGAATAAATACCTAAAAACATTTTTTGTAACAGCAATTGTGACTGCTTCTGTTATTGGAGCAACTGCTACCTATGCAAAAGCCGAGACTTACAGAGCAGGAGAATTTACCATTATTTTGGGTGATGGTGAAAATGGTAAGACATACACAGGTTGTGATGCAAAAGGTCAATGCCTCAACCTGGAAGATGGAACATCTTGGCGCGATCAGGGTTATCGAGGTATTACTTGGGAAAATAGCGATTATACTTATTCAGTTTCTTGGCGTGAAGATTCTAATGAAGGAATGTATCTGAATGTTTATAATGCAGATAAGCGGGTATTACGTCGTAAATTAGTAGCCGTTACAGATGATGCAGTGCCTGTCATGCCTCTGAAAGTGGTTACTTGGTGTGATGTAGTGAATCTTACATCTGGACAACTGGCACTCCGTTATAGCCCTAATGGAAAATCTAGGGCAGGTCTAAATAATGGGAATCAAGTTGTACTGAAGAAACAACAAGGCATCTGGGCCTATGTAAGTGTATTTCAAGGCCCGAATAGTAAAGTTAATGGCTTGGAAGGATGGGTTAACTCAAATTATCTATCTTGTACTCAAGAACCGATTGATTAACGAATTGTATTTGCTTTATTTAAGAGTGATCGCTTGATGGGCTTGCAGCGATTGCTCTCCCCCTAATATTTAAATTTCGCCCAATTCGGCACGGCAGAGTTAAATGGCTGAGATATTAAAATTTGTTTAAATAGCTAACAAAACAGCTAGAATAACTTCTTAGCTAAGTTTTTGAGCTACTACCAATGAATGCTATAACTACCTCACTATATCTTTAAATATTTCTGGACTATTTCACGATTAGTGCTGATGTAGTTCTAAGTTTTGAAGCGAGAAGCTGGATTAAATTATAAAAATAACAGTTGGCTAAAACATGGATTTCATCAACCAAGCAAAAAAGTTAGCAGATACGCTCAAAGATAAAGTTCAAGAAACCGCAACTAATACAGCTAATGGAATAGAAGAGGTAGTTGATGGAATCAAGAATACTACTGTAGAGATTACCACTTCAAGTATTAATGCAGTAACTAATCTACCTGCAACAGCACAGCAAGGTTTTCAAGCTGTACAAAATGCGGGGAAAGCATTAGAAGGAACTGCTATTGGGGTAACGACTTCAAGTGTAGCCATAGCTGAGGCATTACAAAACTTGCCTAGAACAGCTTCGGAACTAGCCCTAGAAATGCCCAAGATTGCATATAGACTGAGGTATCGTGCTGGTTTGCGAACCGGGGATTTACCTCGTAGTGATGCAGATGTGATGAAGCTGTTTGGGAAAATTCCCGGCACATCAAAACTAGGAGCTAACGAACGAACTATTCGTGAATTTTTGAGTGATAAGCATGGTAGCCATATCATTCCACGTTCTCAAGGTGGCTCAAACGGTGCTGACAACATCTTATGGGAAGTGGGTGTTGATAATCTACGTCGCGGAGCCGAAGTGATGACTGTGGGGGAGCAGTTTTATATTCGGGTTTACAATGCGGTAGATTCTATTATTAGTAATTCAGGGACAATTGCGAGGCTGGGGATTACTGCTACAGGAACGGCTGTTGTCACTCAAGTTGTAGTAACAGCGATTTCATACTCCTTGGATCTTTACCGAGGCGACATTACTGTTGAAGAATATAAAAATCTAATTGTAGAAACTGCAAAGATAGCAGGCATTGCGACACCAATTGTTTTTCTGCTATTAGTGGCCGTGTTGGCTTTATTTCCAGAATTTACAGTTGTCTTGTCAGCACCAGTGGTTGTGGCAGGGTTCAACGCTTTATTTGGGATGAGTATTGCAATGCCGATCATTCAATCGCTACTTCGTCATGCTCAAGCTGGTGGTTTCGGTGAGGAAACTGCTGATGCTTACAAAAATACGTTTGGTGGTTCTGCGTCTGCTTAAAATCTGCGCTCAACTTTACCACGAGTGCTGGCTTCATCTTCAAGGCTACTCTTGTTTGGGCTGACTACACACCTCAAGCTTGAATGCGATCGCGGCGACTGAGCGAGGATAACTTGTTCAAGGACAGATATGATCTCTTAGGCTTGATCCGAATCACAGATGCAGCAGTAAACACAAGTTATCCTTGATACACAAAAATCAATGTTTACGTAGATGAACCAAGCCAGTATTCTCGCAGCAACCCTACTGCTGCTCTCTGGAGTGCCAACTATAGCGCAAACCAACCTCCCCAAGATGACGGTAGTGAGCGTAGGTGATGGTGACACGTTAAGAGTCCGCAATCAACAAGGACAACCAGTAACCATTCGCTTGGCTTGTGTGGATGCACCCGAACTCAAACAAAACCCTTGGGGGCAGCAATCTAAGGCTCGTCTTCAACAACTTCTGCCGGTAAACCAGTCAGTACAAGTTCGGTCAATTGAGCGTGACAAATACAAAAGGGTAGTAGCTGAGGTCTTTGTGAACAATGGCTCAGTGAACCTAACGATGGTGCAAGAAGGACAAGCTGTAGTTTATCGGCAGTATCTTCAGGGTTTTTGATTTTCTTTCGCGCAAACGCAATTAAGCCTTTCGTTTCACCTCTCAAGTTAGTTTTGCCGTTCTAGGATAAGTCCAATGGGCAATGAGGTAAGCAGTTCGTGAAAGAATCAGCCAGCGATACATACCCAGCAGAGTTCCTTGCCCAAAGCGATGCAAGCCAAAACGATGCTTTGCCGTTTTAAACCCAATACGGTTCAGTTAAGGCTAGAAAGCTGATTAGTGATGTAAAATTTCGGAGCTTCTACTCGTTGTCCAGCACCTCTGTGTCGCGGTTTTTTAGAACGAAACTTTGATACAGGTTTTTTCACGACCCTGGGATTAATACGGTGAACACGTTCAGGTAACAACGTATCTAAAATCTCGACAATTAACCAATCGAAAAAAAAGGTAAGTCTTCGTAGCACGACGTGTACCTGTAAAACTCAAGCGTAATGGTGGAACTTCAGCAGTAGTTGCAGCTTGAAACATTAACACTCGTACTGACCAATGACCTAACAACCAACCATAAATTTCTTGCACTACTTCTCGTGGTTTTTGAGAACGAACGTGAGTTTTACGCCTTGCTGTTTCTTAAACCCTTTGACAGCAAATCTTTTAAGACTTAACGGGAAAAGTCAGGTTTCAATGCTACTCAAATCCGCTTTGTGGAAACCATCATTGATTACCTGACCCAAAATGGAGTTATGGATGCGGGACTGCTCTATGAACCACCATTTACCGATCTGCACTACGAAGGGTTGGACGGGGTTTTTGGGGCTGATGATGCTGACGGGATTGTTTCAATAGTGCAGTCTTTCAGTGAAACTGTTGGGGTCGCGTGAGGGCTGGTGGTGGGTGCTGATTTGGAAATCTGGGGAGCAATTAAGGATATATGCGAGTGCAGAGATCATCGAACTACCCAAGATTATCGCTAATCTGCCTGATATTGGCTATTGGATTGACACCAGCCGTTTAGGTGTTAAACCCTTGCCCCAGGATTCAGTTTACTAGCAAGCTGTTAGAAAAACCTCTGCTACGGGAAAACTTAAAACAAGACCCTGTGTTGAAAAATCTGATTGTAATTCGTCAGCCGAATGCTACCAATTACAGGATTACTCAGCAGGAGTGGCAGCGTGTTTATAAGTTTAAATATTAGAAAATTAGTTGCATCCACTTTTGGAAGAAAACAGTTATTTAGTACCTGAACCCCAATTATCTGGGTTTATCTAAAAAATCTACCTGCCAAAACCCGATGCTACCAGCATAACTTCCAAGGTGTAACGAAAATGCCTTACTCTTTAGACAGTTGGAAACAGCGTATTGCATCACGTTCTGATTTAACTGGACATCTTATACATTTGACTAGAGAAGCAAATACGAATGGTAAAGAATTTAGCTCTCTTGAGGTTTTGATGAAAATTCTTTTAGAAGAGTGCCTTAACGGTAGTTCAACAAAATCAGGGTTTATATGTGGAAATAGAAAAGCTGTTTGCTTTCAAGATACACCTCTATATCAACTAGCACAAAATATTTATTCAGAGCAAGAGTATCGAAAGCAAAATTCTAATGCCAAGCTACGTTATGTAGGCATAGGTTTAATGTTTCCAAAAACATATATATATAACAATGGTGGGAGACCTGTAATTTATGATAATACCGAAGATGCCAAAGCTTATCTACCTCGTCAAGAATGGTGGCGAATTGTTAAACTGGAACTTAGTGATGAAAATAATATTATCGACTGGACTCATGAACGAGAATGGCGTTTACCAGATGATTTTAATTTTCAGTTAAAAGAAGCCATTGTGATTTTAACCAATGCAAATACATACAAACATTTTATTACTAAATGTCGTTCAATAAATCAAGTTGACATTTTGACAAAAATTAAAGGGATAGTTATGCTAAATGCCATATTTTTTTAGTTTTATTCATCGCATACTTTAGATAAATATTTATTCCACCAATAAAAAAGTTATCAAAATTAATAAACTAACTAATTCCAAAATTACTGTTACGGCATCTATTACATCTTAATAACGTTTCACCCTGCCCAGTACAAGCTCCACAGTGAGGGCAAATGATGCGAATCCTTCCTGACTCTGGTGTTTCATCAGAACTGCACAATGCCGAAAGTAAGTCACGCCCTAGCAGTTGCTCTCTAGCCATCGCTTTCACAGCATAGGAACATTTACTTTCTGTTTTAGTTTGTCGCTTCATCTTAATAGGTTCTAGCTTTGCTGTCTTACCACGACAATTCTTACAGGTTCGCCAACTCCATTTGGCTTGACAGTTAGGACAATCACCCTCATTTTCCTTAAACTGCAAACACACATCACTCAGGTCATAACTGCACACTGGACAATATGAAGGATGGATGCCATAAACCAAATCGACTCCCAAGGTATGAAAGCGAAATAATCTCTGGAAACGTTCAAGAGTGCTTAAATCAAGTGGACTAGCTGGCATCATACCAACACTACGAACAAAAGCATTACCATCAAAAGTGGAAACAAAGCTTTTATAATCATCCGGACTCATAAAGTTTTCACCGATATTCAGCATTTTTTGAATTAAGTCTGGCGTAACATCTTCACTTATTTCTCTATCTCTTGGATCTGTGGGATGTACTAAGACGACAAAAGTCTGCACTTGGTTGTTGCGATTTTGACGCTTGGAAGTATTTCCAATTGATGAACCTTGGGACAAACCTGCATCATAGAGAGTGTCCACAGTCTTCTTAATTTCATCTTGATCGCCAAAAAACGCTCGCGCTAATGGAATCAGTACCAGTTTAATACGGGTTGGATGAGAAAACTTATGAGTATTAGTGTTAACTATCTCCCAGATCAACTCAACATTTATTTTGAAATTACCTGATTCGGGAGGCTGCACAACTGCTGTCCATGCTTCCCACTGGAGTGCTTGTTGAAAATTTAATTCTTCGGGAAAATTCTCTGGCTTCACTTTTGCAGTTTCAAATCCAATCCAGTGCAAAGCCAAAAGTACGCAGCCATGAATGTAATTAGCGTAATCTGATAACAAATCTCGCTCTTTTTCTATATTCTGCTGGTCGGGATTGCTAAAAAATCTGTCCAGCATCTCCCACAACTGGCGTAAACGCCGATAGTCTGCATCCATTTGCAAAATGTTAGTTGGTTTTAAAGGAGATATCACATCTGGTTTGTTAGATAAACTCTTATAAAGTACTGAGTCTAAACAACTACTGATGTCAGAATATAGACGGCTAATTTTATCTTTTAGTGCTTGTGCTTGCTCGTATTGCTGCAAATAGTCTTGTACGGTATCTAGATTTTGCCAAAGTGCTTTCAATCGCTCTTCCCGAAAGCGATTATATTGGTATTCTGTAAATAAGTTTTCATGCAGCGTTTGTGTTTGGTAGTAGGCGCGGTCTATTTCGCGGAGTCTTTGTTCCATCCAGCGCAGCAACCTTCGCACTAGAGTAGCAACCACGCGATTTTCATAGAGGTCAAGGGTCTCTTCTGGCACTTCGCTTCTAATTTGTGCCGGAGTAATGCGCGTTGCAGTACGAGATTGCCATAATTCCGGTCGAGATGCTAAATGCTCAATTGCATCAGGCGGAATACGCCTTGCTCTGTCTATGGGCATAACTCGACGCTCTACTATTAAAGTACGTCGGGGTTTGTTACATACCCTCAGTAAAGATGGTAAAACTTCTGCGATCGCCTCATCTAGTTCCGTAACATTTTTGTTGCTAAGGGAATCACGAATAGTACCAGGGGAGAAAAATGGCAACTTGAGTAATTCCTCTGTTGATCTAGTTGGTTCCAGCCCTTTTGCTTGGTCGGCGAACAGTGCCAAAGCCACTCGCATTGTCTCATCCAATTGTGTTCGCAATGGCACTTCAAATTTATACCGTCCAATACTTCCAGAACCTGTACAGGCGATACGTACCGAACAGCACCCAAAAGTATCAACTGTTATGGGTAAATTACAGCTTGTTTCATTTTTACGGATGTAAGTATTATCGTTATTATCATTGAGCGTAATTTCAGTTTCGCCATCAGCAGGGGTGAAATTAATCTGTATACGGTAGTCATCTATACTCTCTAAACGACGGCGTTCTCCCGATTGCAATGGTTCTAGGTTGCCTGTCCAACGATTGAGTAAAAAAAGATGTGCCATAATCTACCGTTTGAATTTGTTAATCTCACGTTCCAAAAGTTTTAAGGAAATCGCAGCACTTCCCAGTCGCGGGTTATCAGTAAAACTTACCTCAATAATGTCTCGTACTTCCTGTAAACCAGAACGGACATTTGGATCAGTACGGTTTTGTACCTGCCAAAGCAGCTTTCTGGCGATAAAGTGGTCTAAACCTTCCCCAAGTTTCCCACCCGTCGCAGTGTATATGGGGAGGAAGATAGAAAGTTGGTCTAACAGGCGTTGTCCGTACCCTACTTGAAAGTACTCATGCAATGCCAAACCAATAGTTCCAAGACAATTCTGTACAACGTCTTGGTCTTTTTGGCTGAAATTGGCGATCGCCTTTTGTACAGCTTGGCGGAAATCTGAGATTTTTAGATTTGCTGGTTGTGTGGTATCAAAACTTTCTGGTTCAAAAGGTTCATCTATTTGCAAAACTTGAGCGCGATCGTAAACTTTACGGGTAATCTCATATGTAGATTCGTCCGTATTTGCGGTGCCAACAAACCAGACATTATCAGGGATTGGTAGCTGGACTGCACCGTTTTTCAATCTAATTCCTTTGGGAAGCTGACCTCCAGTAGGGTCGTGGTTTAGTAGTTCAATTTCTCTATCTTCTGGACGACCTTCCATAATTGAAAGTAAATCAGCAAAATAGTATTCCACCCGTGACAGGTTCATTTCATCCAAAACTATGAAATAAGGATGATTGCGGTAACGATTTGTGCCTGCTTCGTAGATTGCCCTAGAAAACTGAGACTCATTAAAAACGCGGAAGAAAGAGTTATAAGAACCAAGCAAATCAACTTTATCTCGCCAACTAGATTGAACTTCAATTCGGGCAAATTTACCACCAATCGCATAAGCAAAATATTCTGGCAGACTAGTTTTACCAGTGCCACTCTGACCTTGAATAATAATTAGTCTAGAAGCTGCCATTGAGGCAATAAAAGCCTGAATTGTATGTTTATCATAATAATGAGCGAAATGTGAGGTTTCAGCTTCTCCCATTTCTAACTCTTGACGGCTTGGTAAACTACCCATCCAAGCACGACTTCTAGCAGCTAATTCATTTAGATTATTAACAGCAACACCATCAGGTTTGTCAATAATATTTTCATTTTCTCTATCCATAGAAGCAAAATTACCAAATGCTTGTACTTGACTGGTCTGCAATTGACCAAGCATCCGTTTAAGTTCTTCTATTTGTTCGCTCAAATACTGATTTAGTAACTTTAGAGTATCTCTCTCTTTGCGAAGTTGTTCTGTCTCCATCCTTTCCGAATGATGCTGGCGACGGATACGTTCTAAGTCATCAATTCTCGCTTGTAAATCACGATACTTAGCTTCAAAATCAATTGCAGCTTCAGCACGTCTGCGAAGTTCTAATAACTCTATTTCTGATGGATATTCCTCAAATAATTTTTCATATTCTCTAATCTTATTTTCTAGCAGTTTGTTATCTGCTAAAATTTTTGCTGGTGAACCTGATATATTTAAGAGCATATTTTTATTGCTCTCTAATTCTCCCCTCAACCGATGATTTTGCTCTTGAACTAATTGAATTTGGTGTTCAATAGATTCCTTTTCTTTTATCAACCTATTAATTGCTTCTTCTGAACAAGCATTTTCACGTTGGCTTAATTCTTGTTCCTTCTGTTGTAGTTTTTTCTTTTGCAAAGCTAACCAATTACTTTCATCTTCTAAGTCTTCTTCTCGGCGTTCAATTTGCTTAATTTGTCTTGACAGCTTGTTATCTTCTTCCTCAAGATACCTTTCTTTATCGTCAAGTATCTTACGGAAATTTATCAATTCTTCTTCTTTCGTCTGGATTTCCTTAATTGTTTCCTCTCTTGCTCTTTGCCTATGTTCTTTGGCTAGAGTTTCTGCCTGTTCAATAATTCTATCTGCTTGATTTTGAACATCAATCTTTAATTTTTGAGCTTCCTTAATAATTTTTTCAGCTTCCGTTTGTGCGGCACTCAATTTTTTATCAACTTCCTTTTGTGCTGCCTCTATAATTTGTTGACGTTCTGCTATAATTTCCTGTTCTTTTTCTGTTAACCATTCCTTACGAGCCTTAGCTTCTAAATCTTTAAAGCCATTAATAGCTTGCACTTTCTGTTGGGCTAATTCCTGTTCTCTTATAGCAATCTCCGCTTCTTTGGCTGCGGTTATTTCTTTTTGTTCCTCTAACTGAAATTCTAGTTCATTGATTTTATCTTGGAGCTTATGAATATCCTGGGACTGTGCGTTAACTGTTGACACATTTTGAGGAGTCACTGCAACAGCAGCAAGATTTTGAATATTAGTTTGGGGAGTAGTTGGTTGCTGACGGTTCTGATTTGTATTTATATTTCTAGTTTTTCTACCCATTTATACCTCCTTTGAGAATTGGCTATTTGTTAATCGCCATGCTTGAATAACTAACCGGACAATTTGATATGTTTTTGTTACTAAATCCTCAACGACAATGCTTGGTTCCTTATGACTTACACCAGCATGAGCGCCAATTGTGTTGCGGATATGGGCAATTTTTTCTATGTCTGCTAAAAAATCTAAATGTTTTTTAAGTAAATATTCTAAAATACTACGATGTAAGCTGTTACGCCGACTTGCTGATAGTAAAAATGTCCCAACATAGGGTCGTAAAGAGTCTTTACCACCATCAAGAACATTACGGATTGCTCCTAACTTTGTAAATAAAATCCGCTCTGGTATTTCGCTTCCACCGCAGGCAACAACTGTATCTTTTAAACATTGTTGCAATGTATCCCTACTTTTATATGGTTCCCAAATATTTGTAGGAATTGTATCTAGTTGCAGTAAAGTAAACATTAACTGCTCTAAAACCCTTTGCGATCGCGTAATACTTGTGTCCGTCTCATCGAAACCACGTTCTAGAAGGATACGCGATTGTTCTAAGCGTTCCAATTCTTGCCAAACTTGCTGCCAAATTTTATCAGGCACAGAGCCGACTTCAAATATTATTTTGTCGTAGGCTTCCCTTGCTAAACCGATCGGCTCAATTTCTCTGGGTTGCTTGCGTTTCCAAGCTTCACGACTCTTGGACTGCAAATGCTCTACAATTTTCTTACCTTCTTCACACTGGGATGAGGCAAAGTTCAATAGGCGTACCCAACGAAAACCATCTGGAAGGCCAAAAGGACAGCGTAGAGAAAATTGACCATCGGATGTTCCCTCAATAATGCAGGAAACTAGCAAATAAAACTGTTGCGGTCGTTTACTTAACAGACGCACACCAAAATTTTCTGTTTGCTCTACCTTTGCGTTATTGCTTTGCGTCAAAATATCTGCTTTGCTGATTTCAGTAAAACCATAGGCATCAGAAACAGCATTATCAGCCTGAATTAGCTTTAACAGGCGACGTTGAGTTTTGATTGCCGATGTTACATCAGCAGCGTTGGGTGTAGGTAGTGTTTGCCGTATCCACGGAAGTTGAAAAGCTTGGGAGACATCTGAACGACTAGAGTCAGCATAGCGTAGGCTTTTAGTGTAAAACCAACTTAGAAGTTCACCGGCTGTTGCGTCCTGAAAAATCCAGCCATATTCTGTTTTCTCTTCATCCTCTTTTCCATCTTGCTGAAGAATTTTCTCTCCTTTATCAGTCAAGCGAGCTTTTCTGTCAATATAGCCCTGATTTTCTAGCTGTAACATGACGTTAAACAGAAAATCTTTGTGCTGTCCCAACATTTGTGCTTGATCCTGGTGGCGCGTTACCCCAGCATGGGCTAGCCGTAGTGAAGTTAGCTGCAAAAAGTCTAATTTGCGCTCTGATACTTGTGGCGCAGCGATTCTCCAACCATAAACAGGCCATAATATGTTTTGCTGTTGGTCAGTGAGCGCCTGCTGTTGGGCAAACAAAAGAATATTTATAGGTTTTGCATCTGATACTTGATTGCTTGGTGACAGTATCAGTTCGTCAGGTAAAGGTTCATCATCAAACAGCAATTCATCATCAAAATCAGACATCTGCATAGCCCTGCTCACTTCGACACAAATCAACAAAAGCTTTTAAGCTGCTAGAGTAAGGTGTGCCATCAGGACGCAAAGACGCAACACAAGCAGAGTCTCCTACTCCAATTAGTACGCAACGGGCGCGGCTAAATGCAACACATAGCCGATTTGGGAGTGCTGTGAAACCAAGACGCTTTTCAATAGATTCCTCCTGATTACTGCGAACGGTAGAAAGGTAAACTACATCATATTCCCGTCCTTGGAAAGCATCGACCGTTCCCACCCGCACCCGGCGCTGTAAATGTTCTGGCAAGCCGTGGCGAAGGTCTGCGATCGCTTCTTTGATAGCTTCTTCCTGGGCTGAGTAAAATGCAATCACCCCAACCATTCCCGTTGGTTTACTTGGGTCGAAATTAGGGTATTTTTCCGCTATGGAGGGAAGTACACGACGCAGTTCGCACATAATCCGGTCAACTTCCGCAGCACGCTGCCAGCTACGATTGCCAGCACGAGTTTCACCCCCAATATTTTTAGGCACATCTAACCAAGCAATGGGTTTTAGATTATACTGACTTGTATAATTCGGTCGTGATTCTGGCTTGACAAAACTAGAATTAAGGGGGCTTTCAGAATAAAAGCGATCGCTGACAAACTGCCCAATCGTCGGGTGCATTCGGAACTGATCCGTTAGCTGGGCAGTCCGCTCAATACCATCGATAGCGGTTTGTTTGGGCAGTGATTCCCAAAGTCTTTCAAATAAACTTTTACCATATATATCCTTTAGCTTTTCATCCCCCTCTTTAGCCAAACTCTGCTCAATTTCCCTTTCTAAAACGTGAGGAAGTTGTTTGTGGTCGCCAACGAGAATAATCCGCCGTCCCTTCACCATTGGTATTAATAAATCAAGGGGATTTGCCCTGGCGGCTTCATCCACCACAACTAAGTTAAAAGTCCGGTTAGCCATTCCCAAATACTTTGAGTCTGCTTGCCCGCAACTGGTAGCTTGAATTGGTGAATATTTTCCAATCACTTCTCTGACATGGGCTGGATCTTCTTCTAAATAGCGAACAAATAACTCCAGTGCTTCCTGCTGTCCTTCTACACTTTGGTCGCGGGCTACTTCAACTTCCTCGATCGCAGCTAGCAGGCATTGCTCAATTTCTCGATCAGACACATCTTGTTCGGTAATCGGGGCGGCAAAGGGAATCTCCAGTAGTTGTTGGCGAATGCCAATACAAGCGTTTTGCAAGGATAGCCAGGGTTCCCGATAAGCTGCATTTTCTTCTGTCCAAGCAGCAGCAACTTCCACAGCTTCAATAATATCGGGTGAAAGATTATCAAGATAAGGCTCCAAAAAGCGTCTCAATCTCCGAGCCTGTCGATTCCCATCATCTTTAAAATTTTCTTCTGCTGTACACTGCTGATTTAATCTGCGTTCTAGTTCCTCTCTATCTTCTGCATCTTCAATCACTGGCTTGGGCTGAGTCTGCACTGTTGGAACAGTAGCCGCGAGACGGTCTAA
The DNA here is from genome assembly GCF_014697485.1 of Anabaena sp. FACHB-83. Taxonomy (NCBI): domain Bacteria; kingdom Bacillati; phylum Cyanobacteriota; class Cyanophyceae; order Nostocales; family Nostocaceae; genus Anabaena; species Anabaena sp. FACHB-83. The sequence goes on from NZ_JACJRY010000065.1 coordinate 15,483, forward strand.
TTCGGCTATTCGCTGGGCCGATAAAAACTGTTCTGCCGCATTGCGAAAAGCTAAAATAATTTCACGGGTTCCTTCCCTTCCTCCTGCTGAAGTGCGCCAATGGGAGAGGCTACCTTTGAGTTGGTCGATGAGGGTGCGAGTTGCTTTATGTTCGTTCTTTAAGTGCGCTCGCACAACCTTAATAACTTGATCGCCCCACGCCTGAATTACCTCAGATCCCCGATCTTCACCTTTTTTGCCTCCAAGTCGATCAACAGGAAGTCCTGAAAGGCTCATGCCTGCGATCGCATTATCCACTGCCTCATGCTGCAAACTTGTGACCAAAACTGTTTCCAACCCATCATTAGTATTACGCCCTTCATTAAGCATGGTCAGTAATGCCTGAATCACCCTTGTCTTCCCTGTTCCTGGCGGCCCCTGAATGACAGCAATATCTGGTGTAGACAGTGCAATGCGTAACGCCTTTTCCTGATCTGGCGTTGGCCCGGTTTCGCCAAACATCTTGCGTGCTGGTTTTGTAATTATCTTTTTTTGGCGAGGAATTGCCCTCTCAAAGGTTTTACCCTCAAAAATCAAGCCTAGATAAGGCAAGCCAGCGCGTGCAGATTCCAAGGTCTTGAGCGCATTATCACGTTTTTTGAGTTTAGACTCCTCCAAAGCCATAGAGGGAGAAATTATTCCATTAGTGGGTGGCTCGTTATCGCTTTCCCAAACAACTGTGAGACGCTTATTTTTCTGGTCGCAATCTATTGCTAATCCTTCTGGTTTAGTACCATTGCTTTGTATGATTACTGGCAGTCCATCACCAGAAATATGCTCAAACCAAGGCTTAAGGTTGGCTGATGGTTCTAAGTTAAAAATTAGTAAAGTTTTACTACTGTCATCAGATTTTAGTTTTGGTCTGCCTTGATAGCGTAAAGGTGGCAAAGATCCAAAACGCTCTTCTAAAATTCTTCCTTCTTCTGAGTTGTAATGCTTCCAACTGGCAATCCAACTATTATTTTCCCTAACAGCTTTGTCAAGGGCTGCAATTGCAGCCGAACGCATAGTGCTGGCGGCGGTTTTGTCGCAGAAATCTAACGATTGGCGCATTAAATAGATAGGTCGGCGATCAAGATTTTGCCCGCGATGTTTAACAATTCGTTTTGCTACCAGTTGTTGCTTATCCTCACTCAAAGCCAAATCGAGAGCGAGATCAGCCCCAACTACAGTAAATCCCCGTTCCAAATCTGGATCGCTAGCACCGGAATTAACAAACCAATAGCCAAATTTATCAAGCAAAAACTCCCGTTCTAAACAGCGTTTCGCATCTTTAAACGTCTTTACTTTAGACCACTGGCGCATCACAACTGTTTCGATAAATTCGTCAGTCAGTGCCACTTGCAACTGTACGGGAATTTCAGCCTCTGGGAGTGTAAAAGCTTGTCCTTTAATTTCAACTTCCTGGGCTGCTGCTTTCATAATGCAACCAAGTACACTAACCTGCCCTGATTGCAATTCCCACATTAATACCTTGGCATTAGCAGAGTTTGGTTCAACTTCGATTACCAAATCAGAATCATTACTGTTGGGAGCTTCAAAGCCAAGAATACTTTCATCAATTCGTTGTAATTCAACTATTTCATCTTCCCAATCTGACTGTGCCTCACCTCTTGACAGCAAAAAACGTCCGCTTACCTCTTTGCCAAATTTTAAATTAAATAATTTCATCCTTGACCTCCCATGTGTGGGTAAGGATTACGCACCTTTGCTCTAATACCAGATGGAAAGAGAATTACCGTTTGATTGAATAGCCATACATAATCACCAGGAGGGCAGGGATGTTTGTTTCCGGCGGCATCTTTAGTTGCCCAAGTATTTTGACTCAAATTTTTGATACCAAAAATTGACTCATTATTATTATTCCGTTTTGCCCCAAATTGTCCAGCATCGCCAGTTGTTTCTGGGTCGCCATTCACCAAGCGGTTAGGAATTATCCTCTGTTCTTTATCTAAAACTAGCCGATGAGCTTTTTTATTTCTGATCAATTCCTTACGCTCGTCTTCGTCTAAGTTATCAATAGCTGGATCTACATTAAAGAAACCAAGTTCAATTGGGCGAGTGCTTGTTTGTCCGCACCAGTCACAAACGAAAGGCGTACCTCGCATTTCTGGTAAATAGGTAGTAGCACCACATTTGGGGCAAAGTGCGGTTTGATCCGCGGCTTCCAACAAAGCAATTAGCCATTCCTCTGGTAATGGTCGCGCCCAAGGTTCTGCTACACCGTTTTCAAAAGCTCGTCGGCTTAAGTCTCTGATTTTCCTCGTTAATACGCGCCCTAGTGGTAAACCCGCAGATGAGCGATTTTGGTTGTTGTCTCTGGAATCGATAAAAGGCAGTTCCCCCCGGTAAGCTATTTCCTCTAATTCCGGCTCACCTTCAAGGACTTCATCTCCAATAAAGGGATGATTCAGCACTAACAGATGAAAAATTGCTACTGCTAAAGACCAGCGATCGCAAGCATGATCGGGAAAACGAGACTCTTTCAAAATTTCTGGGGCAATAAACCCAGGGCTGCCCATAACTTCCGCAAACGATGTACCCGGAACAATCAAGTTATCCGCATCGATAAGTCTAATAAGAGTTTGTTTGAGGTCTGATGATACTAGGACGTTTTGCCAAGATAAATCCACGTAACAAAGGCCATTGCGATGAATTTGCTGTATGCTTCTGGCTAATTGGGCAGCAATCTTCAAGCGACGACGCAATCCTCCTGTAGCAACGTGCCAATTAGTAGTAAGTATTTTTGGGTACACTAATTCCGCTAATGAAATACTGTCATGAACCCGCTCCATCACATAACCGAAGTAAGGCTCATCCAAAACAGCACGAGGCAATACCAAGGCATCAACCTCTAAATTGCGGCGGATCAAAATACGCAGATGTTTATAAAAATCTGCTGAACTAGAATCAGGCGGTTTGCGGACTTTCACGAGGATATTTTCATCCTCAGTAGTATATATTGCTCCTTGCATTCCTTGATTTAGTTGTGCAACTAATCTATAGCGTCGTCCTTCTATATCTCGAACAACAGCACCTGGTTTTGGAAAAGAAAATTTAGGCACTTTGATCCTTTCGGTTTAATCAAACGACAAATCATCGTTATCCAACAAATGTAGTGGTAAATTGTTGGTGGAGTTTGGGTTTTGAGCTACCGAACGTGCCATAACTGACATACTGACAAACTGGAAAAAGTCCATCAGCTTGCTAACCTCTGCTGCACGTACTACTGGAATTTCTGGATGATTTACGAAACGCTTGAGGACATCAAAGTCACAATCATCACCGATACCCAAGGCTAAACGCACTGCACGTTTACCTCTATCGGAATCTAAAAGCTTTTGTAATGGTTCTTCCCAATCGTCATTTGGTTGACCATCGCTAACTAAAACAAGAGTAGGAAGATAAGAGCGTTTTGGCAATTGTTGCTCATCCTGCAAAAGTTGTAAAGCGACATTGAAAGCGGCTCCCATTGAAGTTGTGCCAGCAGCAGTCAAAGTAGGCATTTTAACGTTCTCTACAGGAGTTAAGCTGAGAATTTGTTGGGCATTGCTGGCAAATGTAATTATGGCAGTATGAATCTTAGAACGGGTATCATGCACAGTCTGGAACTTTTGGTGCATTTCTGTCAATGCAGCATTCAAAGTATTAATTTTTTCGCCTTCCATACTGGTACTGACATCAGCCAGCACAATTACTGGTAGTGGTCGCCTCTGTGGTAGAAAGTCACCAGGGTTGATCTGCATGTTCTGCTAATGGAAATAAGAATTTTTGACACTTGGTTTTAGTATTCCCCTACCTTGTCACAAAGTTACTAGTAATTTCATCATGCAAATCTCTTTACTCCCCACCCGGAAACCTTCGCATCATCTCCCGCAATTCAACAGCCTCCCCATCCGGTGTATAAACCACATTACCAGACATCGCCAGCACAATCCGCTGCCGCCGCGCCCACTCAAACCATGCGCTCACATCTGCGGCAACAGTATTCTTGCCCTTTGCGCCACTCTTGCAGGAATTGATAAACAGACCAGTTGGGTTATCGCACCACCCTTCAGCGATCGCATCCTTGACCCTAGCAATCGCACCCTGAACATTCACCCAATGCTTCTTGATCACCCCCAAACAAGGCTGAGGATTGATCCGCAACCGCTTCAACTCATTACAAACCTCCGCAATTTCTTGCTTGGACACAGTTAAATCAGCTTTAGCCGCCGCCCCGGAAAGTTCGTCCTCATGATGGTCTTCCTCGTTAGTTGAGTTATCCATTTCTTGTTCATCAACGGAGCGAGTGATTTGGGGTTGCTCTGGTTCTGTGGTTTGGCGAATTGGTTCTTGGTCGTAGTTAACAATTTTGGGTTGTTCTGGTTCTGGGGTGTAATCAACAATCTCGATTTGCTCCCCTTCTTGGTCGTACTCCAATACCTCGGTTTCTTCCCCTTCACTTTTTTCTTCCCCAGCAGCAACGTGTTGTTGTGGCTTAGAAGTTTCTGGATGGGATCTGTGGTGTTGTTCTACAGTGAATCTCGAACGTTCAGTTTTGCACCTGCGAGGTTCAAGCAGGTTATTCAGTACATCAAAGTTCAATTTATACTGCCAAGTTTTATCTTGCCCATTACCAGGATTTTTCTGCTTCTCGATAATGCCCATTTCTTCAAGCAGAGCGATCGCCCTCCTGATTACATGAAGACTATGCTCACCCATCAGGTCACGATAGATTTTCTTGAGTGGCTGATAAACCCAAGATGTGCGGTGATTCTTGACCTTCCAGTTTGTCCAATGCCGAAAATACTCAATCAACTTAGCAGCACAGAAGTTGCTTGTGATGTCGAGGTATTCTCGCCGCAATATAACTAAGACTGAAAATCTCTCAGCAGGATTAACGCTACTCATCTGCTTATCTCCTGTATCGTCTAAAACGGCATCTCTTTTTGTTCTTCTTCTGACGCTTGCGACCAAAACTCTCTGAGCTTTTGGAGTTTCGCTGCCTGAAACTGCTGTTTCTCTTCGGGCGACACTTCACCAATTAACTGTTCCACCTCAGCCCGTTGCAGTTCCTTCACCTGCTCAACGGTGGACGCAGGCAGGGCTAACGGTTGATTCTCCTGGGATGGTCGGAAGTTGCGGCGGCGGTACAGAAAGCGGAAGTGTCGTTTGTCCTGCGAAGGGAGCGATCGCCAAACTTCGGCATCCCAGCCGGGGGGCATGAAGTCGGCTGATGGGGGCAGTAGGTTCTGGATTTGGGACTGGAGTTGGGCGATCGCCTTGCCTTGTTCTTGGATTACCTTATTTTGCTGTTCGAGTTTTTCCCAGAGTTGGGCGAGTAGTTCTGAGTTTTGTGGGGCTAACTCTGCTTCACGGGTTTTTATTGCAAAGTAATTTTGTGCTGCTGCGATTTCTGGCTTACGGGAGTCACCATTCATGGCTGTTAAATAGCAGCCATAACGACTAAGCCTGAAATCGTCTCTGGGTCTGCCTCCGGTACTTTTTGCGGGCAGACGCAAAAAGTGTTTTTTGCTATCTTGACCGATGTTTTCGCAAGCCGCGATCGCTCTGGTCACTGCATCTTCAAATTGTCGCCACTGCTGATATCCCAAGATGGGCATTAGTTCACGGGCCAGCCAATACTCAGAACCATCGCTATCAGTATGTTTAATTTGGTCAAAAGGGCTGGGGTGGCTTTCACTGTAAGTAATCTCGTCCATACTTCCTCGAATTTTTAACGCATGGAACTATCGCGGCATAGTTGCAATGCCGTGACAGATTTTTCAAGTTGTGTAAAGGCTGCTAAATTAGTAAAACTGCTTATTACGAGTGCTATTGAGCGATCGCTAACTTTTAGAGTAAGCGATCGCCTTTCAAATTCATTAGTTAGTATTACGTTTCATCAACGCTCAAATTGCATGAGCTTGAATTGTTCCTATGAAATACCCAGAGTTGGGAGCAGTCGTCGTCGCTTGAATGACACATGATGATGTGTCTTTATTAGCTAGGCTGAAATAATCGCATTGTAGGCAGGCGATTACTTTTACTTTTGCTGTGCTTCAAACTAAGTTAGTGAAAGGTATTACTTACTATCACTAACTAAGTTATTGTATGATGGCTAATAAGTCAAGTAGGGATAATGAAAAAGATTACCCAGAAGAAGAACTATTAATTATGTCAAAAACTCTAATCGCTAGTGTCTGGTGGACAAAAGAGATGGGAGAGCGATTAAAAATACTTCGTGGCGAAGAGTCGATGGCTTCCTTGGCTAAACGCGCAGGGTGTTCTTATCAGTCCATACAGCATTTAGAGCGTGGGGAATACACCATTGAAGAACGTAAGGGACTTAAACCCAGTGTTTCTTGGGAAAAGTTAGAAGGAATATGTAAGGCTCTCGATATAACAGTAGAAGATTTTTTACAAGTTCAGTTAGTGAAAAATCCTAAAAATATGCCTCCAATCGCTTGACAATCACTAACTAAGTTAGTGATAATAGCAAGTATAAGAGGAAGCAAGTACCAGCCTCTTAGATAAATAAAGCGGTGCTAAACATTCAGAACCATGAAATAGACAATCAAGCGAACGCCTGGAAGGGTAGCTGAAGCACTGGTAAACCCAGAGAAAGTGAGAGATACAGGAGGGAAAGTTGATTGCACCGATGTAAATCATTGGTGAATAAAAGATTGCGATTCAGCACTGCATACGCTTTCAACGCCAGAAAGCGAGACTGCGCCAGATCAAAAGATATGCTGCTGTTGCAAGCTCCGGTTACTGACGCGGAGTAATGTGTAAAGCTTCGCCAAAGTTCCGAGAGAAACGAAGTGCGGTTGCCGTCCTTGTGATGAGCGATCGCACTTCTCGGTTTTTACAACGCTTCGCTGATTTTCGATGAGTGTGTAGACGTTCTGCAAAAAAAAATCAGCAAGAGGTTAACAGCAATGGACTTCGATTTTATTGATATTGATGATGCAGAATTAGCCCAATTAGAGCTAACCCCAGAAGAGATAGAGCGATGCGAACTGTGGGCTGAAAGGCGCACACTCATTGAGGAAATTAGAAATCTTCAAGACCGCATAGTAGTTGCCCAAGCCAAAACCTCTAATTCTCTAGAGGCTTACTGGAAAGCTTCTGCAAGTGCCTCGGTTGAGCGAGATTATCGGCTTGGTCGAGTCAAAACAATTCATATTTAACGCTTCGCTTGTAACCAATGAAATTTACTGTGGCTCCCCACAGCGAAATCGTTTGTAAATCAAAAGGCGATCGCCGCACCTTGGAAAGTCTGCGATCGCCTTTCTATCCATCAAAGGAATTACTATCATGCCACAAGCAACAACAACAGAGCAACTGACCTCAGTAGAAATTGACTTCTACGAACACGAAATCTACTGCGGACAAAAGCTCATCGCCCGAATTATTTATGATCACAATGATCTAACGCAACCTTGGGTAGTCGAGGTGAACAACCAAGAAGTATTCCGTCGTGCTTGGTGGCAGAAGTCTTTTGACGATATTTGCTGGCACTACAAAAAAGGCACTTTGCCAGTACAACAACAAGAAACCCCAGCTGCTACAACGGGAAATGAGATGATGGTACGAGTAGCCGAAGCTTGTGAGAACTTGGGCTACGAACTGCTAGATGATGGCATTTACTACAACGACATTCGGCTAGTTGAAATAGTCTACAGAGACGGTATTCCCTGCTTTGTGCAAACTCTAGCCCATCAACCGGCAGTCAAGAGCAGTTCTTTGGATTTATTGGATAAGCACTTTGATGAACTGTTAACAGATGAATGGCGGATGCTGCAAGAATACGAGCCAGTGCAGGATTTGGCGGCGTAGTTCGGAAAAAGGCGATTGCAGGTTCTCTATGCGATCGCCCAAATACTGACATCAAGACATTTGTTTATCATGACTCTATCAACGATACATGATTCGGACAGCTTGCCCGAAGAATCTGAGCATAAAATTCTCCTGCCCCCGACAGACCCAAGTGCAGAGATATTGGAAATCCCTTGCTACAAGCTGGTCTATTGCAGAGGTGAACGTCCAAAAGTTTATCGAGCTTACAAAGGCGATTCAATGCTGGGTTTGGTGTTCAAGCATTTAACTCACTGGTCAAACGCTGTAGACAACATTCAGCATCAGGAGCCATTGACTGCGGTGATTGCTTTAGACGAGTTCATGCAAGCTGCTGGTGTCATCAGAAAGGTAAACGCGGAGCGTGTGGGGGCTGTGGCTTAGGGAAGGCTCCGATTTAGTAAATGGCAGACTTTAGCACTCGTAAACAGGGATGATTGCCTACTCGTTAATAAATCTGAGTTGGGTTAACTACTACCAAAGAGTGTGAATGGCTAAGGAGCTTTAGCAGTTCATCTAGATGGATGTACTAGCAGCTTACTTGATGGTAATGTGCTGTGTCTAGTGTTTTCTGCTTCTTTCCTAATGCTGCTGCTAATCCGATTTTTCCAGGGTTTTTCACCTAGACAATAAAAAAGAACACCTAATACTTGTTAGCTGTTCCCAATGAATATTTCTATTAGTTGAAGGATAAGAGAGAGTTATAAATCTGACCTCTGCCTTTAGATAGATTAATGTTTTTTGGTCAAAACAGTTGTCAAAGCTAACCCGGAGGTGCAAATTTGAAATTCTACTTAAAAGATGTATCGCCAAATCTTCCCCCGTGGGCAACAATCACATCACAAACCCCAAACTTAGTAGAACTAGAAATTAACGAGTATCACCCCGACTATCAATCGCTCATCAATGGATTGGCTAGGGAGATTCAGGCGGGGGTGGTTGGGGTGAAGTCGGCTGATTTGTGTGGGGCTTTAGTTGATAGATGTGGGGGTGTTGGGTTAATCCCAGTAACGAATGTTCTTGTGTGAAAAGGGCAGGCACACGGAAAGTGCTTGCCCAGAAAATTAAATTACTGACTAATTGATGATGCCATATTTTGTGCTGCCCACCTTTTCTCGGCTAGGAACAGGACGAGATTTTAACCGAATAGTGGGTTTACGTTTTGGTTGAGAATCCGGTTGCTGTTGTCCTAAAAATTCAATAAGTTCAGTTCCAGTGAGCTTTTTCACCATCGTATGAGAACGAATCGGCTGCAAAGTATCATTTAATGTGCAGGAGTTCTCGCTGGTTTTTCGGTAGACGTAAGGGGTGGTTATGCCTGAGATGCGGAAGTAGTCGCCTGTTTGAAGTTCAAAGAATGTCATAAACACAACTTCAATTACTGGAACAGTACACATTAGTTTACACGATTATTTCCAGCGATCAGCATGGGTTACAGAATCAAAACAAAAAATGGTAGAGACTGCTTAATGATCAGCAGCTTTTTAGAAACAGTAAAATGCTTTTTACTGCTAAGACTAAAAAGCGATCGCTATTAATAGAGAAACAGCAATCGCCCAACCTTCAGCAAATTATAATTCCAGAAAACTATTTAGTTGATATAAAATCAACTAACAAATCAAAAACTTATCCCATCAAAATAGTTAAGTAACATAGAGAATAATACATAATTAGCCATCATCAGAATAGCGATGAATATGTATGGAGTTTTTAGCAATGTAAGTTTCATAACTTAAGGTGTAGGAGGATAAAAAAGTGGGGAGAAAAACTACCCACTTGTCAAGTCGCTTTGCTCCAATTCAAAATTCAAAATTCAAAATTCAAAATTAAAGACAATGAGTTGAGTGTTCAATTCCCTACTAAATTAAGAATACGAAATTTAAAATTCAGTGGTGTTTGAAACTTACAATTAATTCAAAATGATTTTGTTCTTCATTTTGAATTTTGCATTTTGCATTTTGAATTAAAGAAAAGTCACACTTTAGTACTCTATAAGTTGTACCTTTGATGCTGAAGGACAAAATCAGTTAAATCACTGAAATGTTTTTTTTCGATTTAATTGAACAAGCTAGTTAAATTACAGAATAAGTCATCAAGATAAATCGCTTGTCAATCATCTTCAAACTGTGATACTAGTTGTTTTTACTTAAAAATCTCATTAGCTAAAAACATTTAACTAAGTATCAACCGACTTCATCGCTAATTTCTAATTTTTGATATGACCACCAAGCCACACGATCAGTTTGCCAAGCAGTTTCTCAAAGAATTATTGTCCCCTTTGGGGGAAGTAAGCACTAATCAAGAAGTTACTGATGAAACAAGGTTTGTTGATGTTCTATTTTCTGCAACACCAAATTCTACTGTTGAGGCAGAAACTTTAGGGTTATTAGGCAGGATTGCATTGTTAAATACGGCACTGTTAGAACCATTTCGCAATCAGCCAAGTTTTTCCGAAGTACGTAGTTGTCTCCAAAAATTGTTTACCGTGATTGCCGATTCCCAACGTCAAGCTAATCGGGAAGACATAACAATAGCAGAGAATGATTTAGCCAGGCTATGGATTCTGTCACCAAGTGCCTCAGAAACTCTCCTCAAGGGTTTTGGGGCTAAACTAGATTTAGACAATTGGCCTGATGGGGTGTATTTTCTGCCCGAAGGGGAGCGAGGAGCAATAGTTGCGATTAACAAACTTCCCTTAGCTCCAGACACACTTTGGTTTCGGCTGTTGGGTCGGGGAAAAGTTCAACAGCAAGCCGTCAGTGAATTGGTGGCACTGCCAACAGAAAACCGCTTGCGTCGCAATGTGCTGGAGTTGACTGCTCCCCGCGATAAATCACGGGGATTCTAAACTGATACTTTGCAGTGGTCTAAGGACACATTGCTCCGTTTCTTTTTAGCTGTCACCCAGACATAGATCCGGGTGGGGTGAGTCAAAGCACCCCTAGACACTCCACCTAAATCAAGTCCAAGTGTTGTGCTTACTTTGCGGATGATATTAGCTGCACCATTGCAATCTGCATTGATGTACCAATTCATTGCCGTTCTAAACAGTCCACGTTTTACTCTGCGACCAGAAGATTTCCACCCTTCGGGTTTTTCACCGTGTTTTGGGAGTGTATCACCATCAACATAAGATGCTGCTGAGGTGTTAGCTTCTTCTGTCTCTACAAACTCAATGTCGTACTGTTGGCATAGTTGTTTAATTCGCTCTTTGAGTCTAGCGGTTGGGATTTGGACAAACTGTTGATTGCGTTTTTTACCCAAATTAATTTCTTGCTTAAGACCTTGACCCCATCCAAATACAATTCGACCGATGCGATTATCTAGACAGTGGTTAACTACAATTCGCGCAACTTTATTGATTGCATCTCTAATTTGGCGGTTGCGTTTCTCGCTGATGGCAGCAAGTTTATTAGACCAGAACCCTTGAGGTTTATTGTCTTTGATAGTTGCGACTTGTTTGTTGTACCAACGATTCAAGCTTTTGATATGCTTGCCATCGACAATGAAACTTGTACCCACGTTAGAAACGCAGGTTAACCAGTTATTTAGTCCGTGGTCAATACCCAGCACATTGCTTTTATCTACATCCGATTTTACGGCACTGGTTTTATAGACAAACTCCGCATAAAAACACCGATTTCTAGGCAGGATTCTTAACTCTTTGATATCTTCAAATCTTAAATTTGACGGCATCGGTAGAAAAAAAGAATCTAGCTTAAACCAAGCTTTTACTTGAGAGCCAAGAGGTATTCTAATCTGTCCATCCTTTAGCCTTAGTGCTTGCTTTGGATAACTAACTAGGTTGCAACCATTCTTTCTGTACTTTGGTGGTTTTGGCTTATCCGCCAATTCACCACGCCTATACAAAACATTAAGCTGTTTAAATGAGGCAAAAGACTCATATACCGAACCGCATACTTGTTGCGCTGCTTGAGAGTACAAAACTTGAAAATGGCGGTTTGATTTCAGTTCGTTGTTTAGCTCAAACTTATTAATATAGCGTTTAGCTTTAAACCAGATTTGACGAGCGTAGTAGATAGCACAGTTGGAAAGTTTATTCGATTCTGAACAAGTGAAATCTAAAATCGCTTTTAACTCTTTATCTGCATGAATTAAAATTTGTTGACAACCGTACAATAAAATCACCTCCTTAATATTAGTAATTATCACATTATTTACTACTTAGTAATATTAAGATTGTGTAGAGACTGCGGGTTAAAACCCGCGTCTTCGCTTATATCCCCCGTATGAATGACGGGGGTTTTACGCATCACGCCGATAATTTACAGATGGCGTATCAGTTTAATGGCACAACCAGAGTTAACCCAAGATGACGAGGAGCTAATTATGAACTTAACCCAAGCTTACGAAGAAGCCAGGGCTGCTGCTGTACAAGAAGGCGTGGAGCAAGGAGTACAACTGGGACAACGCCAAGTTATAGAAAACTTATTGAGATTTCGGTTTGGGGAAGTGGATGCTGAACTAGCAACAGTTGTTAATAGTTTACTACAGTTATCTCCAGAAGAATTTACTCCTTTGTGTTTGCAATTGACCCGTGAAGAACTATTAGCAAGATTTACACGGTAGAAGAAATTTCCAGTTTTCGATACAACTTATCAAGTTCCAAGGCGGTTTGTTAACAGCAGACCGCTTTTTGATTGCCAAAAATTATGCTTTGGTAGCAGTCTCTTACTTCTACTAAACCCAAAGCAATCGCTTATTAGTTCAATAAGCGATCTCTTCGGGAAATCGATTCAACTACAATGGCAATTTTGGCATAAGCAGTATCGCTTCGCAAAGACTGCAATGATAACTTCAAGTGAACTCAATGAACAAGCAACAAGAAAAACAACTTGCCTGGAATGCCTTAATGGGTGTCGATAAACGCCATTATGTTTCGACTGGTTTCTATGCTTTGGGTGATGCCTTCACTATTAGCAGCAAAGACCCCAAGTACAAAAACAAGATTGTGCTGGTAGAGCATCGAGGAAAATTGCAGATTAATCATTGGGATTTCACTTGCAATTCTTCTGAATGCAAAAGTCCAACAATCACAACTAATGGTGATGATGGACAGGGGAATTTGAAACGGAAAGCCCCATCGTTGCAAGTTTACAGCTAGAACAAATCCCAAGAGTTCAGGAATTTAGTTATGAGATTAATAACTCCTGAATTTCTACTTCAAACAATTTCAACCATCAAGAATATGAAAACCAAAACCAGCACTCTTAAGTCTGCTGATAATTCCAATGCCTGTCTGCAATTCCTAAAAAATAGAGGCGGCAGAGCTAGATTATCAGAATTAACTTTTAGTCAGACTGTAATTCAAGATTTGATAACCAAGGATATAGCCAAGGTCAACCCCTTCGGGAATTGGTAGAGTCGATGGGCGGTATTATCCGCCGCACCTCTCTGTTCAATCTGGGCGTGCCACTTTCGTTGCACCCAGCTTTCGATATTCTTAGCTTGCGCCTTTGCTCATGT
>NZ_JACJRY010000066.1:0-28466 GCF_014697485.1 Anabaena sp. FACHB-83
GGTCAAAAATTTTGAAAGAACTTTGGAGAATGCGACGACTAAAATTCATCTCTGTTTTGTCAGACTTATGCTCAAACGGTTAGCTACTTCATAGATCCCAAATGGGTTCTATAGAGTTTTGTAATCGCATCACTGGCTCTGAGCAATTCCGCAAAGGTGATGGGTTTACCAGTAAATTTTTGCGTGGCTTCTGCCAATTCTGCACTGCTAAATACAGTACTACCAATTACCTCAAAGCGATCGACGCGAATTGTCTCTTGTCTACCACTGGGGATTGTTTCTTGTGGTGGAGTAGTTTCGTTGGGCGTGCGGAATAAATCTGCTGGCGGTGGTAATTTGGGAGTCTCTGGTGGAGTTGGTTGTGGTAGTTGTGGTCTTGGTAAATTTTCTGCTGGTGGCAGATTTGATCTGGCTTGAGCTACTAGATAAATACTTCCCGTCTGCGCCTGCACAAGACTAGGAGATAAATTGCCAAGAAACAACGATAGGAAGATCAGGCAATTGCGCGATCGCCTATAATCTTTCAGACTCAAAAAATATTCAACGGACATGGTAGGTAGATGTTGATAGGATATGTTATGTGTTTCCGTGGAAGCATCGGCTGTGTGACTTTGCCTTTGTTAATGTCCGGCTAGTAGCAGTCATCTCCACAATTGCGCCATATCAATATCTATCTTGGAGAGATATTTAAGTTTTTCACTGTTTTTCGCTAACTAATAAACACCCAAAAATTATTCCAGATGAATTTATCTACTGATTTTACCAGTATATTTGCGTAGGTAATCTTTCTATTTTATTAATTTTCCTGATGCGCCAATAGATTACTCATCTTGAAAAATCAGACTAAGTTAGTTAAAGTTTCAGAGTAAAAAATCTGCGCCCAAAACATTTTGGGTATTCTATAATACTAAAAACTCGGTGAATTATTCTGCGTTGTCATTGGAAAAAACCCACTTTTCGTCAAGCTCTGTAACAGCCTGTGCGGGTTCTCAGGAACTTCCAACTAAAAAATCCCATCATCAGGAGTATTAGCAATACGGTTCGGATAAGAAACTTACTTGTGTAGGCAAGCAAGGGTGCAGGGGTGAAAGGGGTGAAAGAGGGAAGGAAGGTACGCTCTCCCCTGCACCTGAAGCTCCTCCGCCCCCCTGCTCACCTTTCTCTGCATCTTAATGCTAAGTCTTTCCGCGAGCCAGACATTACTCAGTAATTTACACTAGAATTGTTGGAAATTTATAACCACAAAAAAACAGTATTTATACTATGCTTCAGTAGTAACAATTTAAGAATATTAATAAATAATAAGATTTTACTTACCGAGCGATCGCACTTTTATTCAGCAATTCTCAATATAATTATTCGCGGAAGTTGGCAGCATTCTGAAACGAGTGATACATCGTATTTTCAGGAGCGAGGCGCAGCGCCATATTATAGTCTTCCATCGCTTTTTTCTGCTCGCCTAGGTCATTATAAGTCTGACTACGCCAAAGATAGAACAAAGCATTTTGGGGATGAATCCCAATGGCTTTACTGTAGTCATCAATCGCCCCTTGTTTATCTCCCAGGTTCTTACGCCGGAAATTTGCCCTTTCACCATACAAATAAGCATTCTGGGGATTTACACCAATTGCCCGATTAAATTCTTCAATTGCTCTTTGGCTATCCCCTTGTTTGAAATAACTATAAGCTTGTTTAATATATGCAGTAATATCTGTAGTTTCTGTAATATTTTGTATTTCCGTTCTGTCTTGGGAAATAGAGTTTTCTGTGGATGCAGAATTTATTTTCTGAAAAGACAGTTTACTTAAAACAGACTTTTTATTTCTCAGCGCCAGCCAGCCAAATACTCCACCACCTGCAATTACCAGCATCACAGATAATTGCTGTCCAATGCGATTTTGATTGGGGCTAGAACTCAGTTCAGATAGTTGACTTAGACTGCTAGTGTAATTTTGTTCAGCCATTGCAGGTTTAATTTTACCTAAAGGCGTGAACCATGTCATTGTCATTAGTGCTGTAGCCGTGAGGAATCTGTGCTTCATAAATTAGCTCGATTTGACTTAAGGAGGGTGTACAGCCAAACTTTGATGCAAGTCATTAACTAAATAAGAATTGATTGACCTTGCTGTAAACATTGTCAGCTAGATGAATTTTGTGATCTTATCCAGAGTTGAAAATTAGGAACTGTGATTGCTTCTAATTCTCCCAAAGTTATTTGTTCTTGACTTCTGTGTTAGTACTTACCGGGTATAGTAGCAATCATCATCGATAAAAGTATCTATTTTCCAGCAGATATCAGATGTTTGAATACAATCATACTTTAGGTAGTACAGTCATATCTATGGCCGAATTTTACATGATTAAGGATATATATAATACAGTAGATAACTTTGGGGATCACCCTTTACATAATTAAGAAAAAATTTTAGGCTCCCAGTGGGAGCCTATTCATAAAGTAAGTATTAAGTAGATAGTCAGTGTGGTAAAAAGATTTTTTGATAAATAGCAAATATCAAATAAAGTAATTTTCATTTATATGAAGCACAAGACAAGTTTTACAACCAAATATAAAATTGCTTCATACTACTTCCACATCCAACTCTAGAGCTTATCCAAATCCTCAAGAACTTCTTTAGCAGTTTGATATCTTCTGAGATAATCAAAATAAGTCATCTTGTCTAATATCGCCGCCAACCCATCAGAGACTTGTGCTTTATCGCGCCAAGTTAGTGCTGTTGTTTGGGGGTCACGTTCAATTTCTTTCGTAACTTTTCCAGTTAAAGCTTGAATTCCAATCATACCCAAGGCATGAATATCACTGTTTAATCTGGGCTGACCCATGAGTTGTTCAGGGGAGGCATAACCCAAAGTACCTACAGCCACTGTTAAGCTTTCTTCTTCTTGCTGTGGTTGAATTTGTTTAACTGCGCCAAAGTCAATCAATACTATCCTGTTGTCTGTTTCCCGGCGCATCAAATTGCTCGGTTTAATATCTCGGTGGATGACATTATGATCATGGACAAATACTAGTACCTTTAACACATCCCTTAAGATTTTAATGACCTCAGCTTCCTCAACACGCTTACCAACAACCAATTCATCTTGTAAGCAATGTCCTTTGACATATTCCTGTACAAGATAAAATTGTTGATTTTCTTCAAAATAAGCCAATAGTTGGGGAATACGCTTGTGTTGACCTAAAATCTCTAGAATTTCCGCCTCTGCTTTAAATAAACGTCTAGCAACTTCTAAAAACCTGGGGTCTTTCTGAGCAGGTTGTAAATGCTTGACAACACATTTTGGCGAACCAGGGCGTTTAGTATCATCTGCTAAGTAAGTATAGCCAAAACCCCCTGAACCCAGTACACTGCTTACTTTGTAACGGTGGTTCAGCAATTGATCCCTTTGGGGCTGGCTATCAACTGGTGAACTAGCTTCGTTGCCAGTATTACTACCTTCTCTTAATAAGGATTTTAAGAGGTCTATAGTTTTTTCTTGTTCTTGAATTTGATGGGCAATTTTATCTCGCTGTAGTTTTTCATAATATGCAGTGTACACAACTACACTGCCAGCAGCAGCGATTAATCCCAAGACAGGCTGTGCTATTGGTACCCATCCAGCTTGAGTAAAGATGATAAAGCCACCACCTACCAAGCCAACCACAGCACCGCCACCAGATAAGCCCAGAAGCATGGGATGTTTAATTTTCCATCCAATTAATGAACCGATGACAGTCCAGCCCCACAGCCAAATGACCTCTCCCCATTCCGGGAAGTACCAAAATATGCGTCTTTGGTCAAGAACTGCACTGAGAATTTCACTCACAATATGAGCATGAATCACAATTCCGGGCATCTTGCCCGTGTTGTCTTGTCTACCAGTAGCATAAGGAGTATTACGGATATCCTGTTTACTGGGTGCTGTGGCTCCAATTAAGACGATTTTGCCCTTGACCCAATCAGGATTAACTTTATTGTTGAGTACGTCTATAAAACTAACTGTGCGGGCAATATTATGAAAGGCACGGTAGTTGAGCAAGATTTGAAAACCACCATTATCTGCGGCTACATAACCGCCTGCATCTGGTAATAGACGATGAAACAGGGTTTTTCCCAGCTTTAATTGTAAGCCTTCACCTGTTTGGGTAATTTCTGGTTGGATTTTGGCTGTGTCGGTGAGATATTTTAGTGCGGCTAATACTGCTAGAGACTGTTGGCTTTGACAAGGCGCTTTTGGGTCTGGACTGACAAATAGCAGGGCGCGGCGAATAACTGCATCAGGGTCTTCTGGCAAATCGGCAAACCCGACATTATTAGCATCTAGGCCTGGTGGCGGTGGTGTTGTGGTGCTACAAATCGGAATAATTTTATTGCTTGTTTGCAGGCGGTTAATTAGTTGGGTATGACCAGGGTTGAGCGGTACATCTCGAAAGAAGTCTAAAGCAATAACACTGGCTTGGTTACTTTCTAATTTGCCTAACAACCTGTCTAGTTCTTCATCTGTGGGGGTGCCATGCTTGAGTTGTTGGATATCTTCTTCTGTAAATCCCACAATCAACAGGCGGGGGTCAGGGGGTAAATCTGCACGCCTTTGCATCATTTGGTCAAACACCTTGAGTTCAAAGTATTCTAACAATCTGAGCCTTTGAACCCCAACCAAAACTAGTGTAACTAGGACGCTAGTAACGATGACTGGCTGTGTGAATAATTTTTTCGCCCCTGCAAACATAGTCTTAGGAAAGTTGGATTTTTATGGTATGTCAACTACGTTACAGTAAACAACTTTGGCGTGAGTGTAAACATACACATTTAAAAGTAATTGTAGGTTGATAACTTCAAGTTGCGATATTCTGTATCAGAACTGGAACAAAAATCATTAAATCTCTAGAAGTAGGGAAAATCATCTTTGATTCTCCCTACCGTAATTTACATTAACTTGCCTTGGCGATCGCACCACAAGCTAAACGACCACCACCAGCTTCATCGGCTGTACCACCAGATTTCTTTTGATCCTGGAGCTTATGGATAATAACTGCACTACCATCACCATCAAATAAGCTGATCGGACTATCGCCAAGAGTGACACTGCTAATAAATGCTTCTAAACGACCTTGACCCAAGGGATTAATTTTAATATTGGGTAAATCACCTAAATGATAAGGATGGTTTTTTTCCACCGGAGTGGGTGAACCAAAGGGGCCAGGGTCGAAGTGTCCACCAGCAGAACTAAAAGGCTTTTCTGTACCTGCTTCACAAGCGCCTTTTTCATGAATATGAACACCATGTAATCCTGGAGTCAAGATTTTGGGATCACCTTTAATTTCCACAGCCACCCAAACAGACTGAAGCTCGGTATTTTGTACAGCTTTCAGCGTCCCTGTAATCCCAGGGCCACTAATTTGGGCTTGAGCTTTTAGCGGTACCCCAGCACCATTGGAAGGAGAAGCGCAAGCTGTTAGTAGTACTAGACAAGCAATAACAATGTAAGAGATAAATTTCATAATTCAAATTCTCAAAACTCAATCAACACTGGTTTTGTTATTCACAGGACTTACGTACAAAGATTGTCTATGAAGATTGGGTGTAAGGGTGTGTGGCTTAAGGATTTTAGATACATACACACGCCACTTGGCTCAAGTCGGGAAACCCGCCCACGCCAGTGGCTCCCCTACACCCTCGCCAAAACCCTTGATTTTTCGTCTTTATGCGTAAGTCCTAATTCAATATCTTGACCACAAGAGGAAGTAAAAATGCGTGAACGTTTACGTAAATGGATACAAGACTTTCAAGAGTGGATTATTTTTGCTGCGATATTTGTGTTGTCAATAGTGGTGATTCGGTTTGTTGAAGATAAGCCTCCATTTAAAAGTATTGTGGAATTATTGATGAGTTCTAAGTTTATTAGTACTCTGCAAGACTTGAGTATTTTAGCGGTGGTGATTCTTTATTTCCGAGAAACTCCTTCTCGAAAAAAGCAAGAACATTACGAAGCATGGCGCGTAATTAACTCAGCTTATGGACAACGAGCAAGTGGGGGTAGAATTCAAGCCTTACAAGACTTGAAAAATGATGGTATTAGCTTGGCTGGACTAACTGCGGAGAAAGCCTATTTAGCTGGCATTAATTTAAAGGGTGCAGATTTACGAGACGCGAATCTCGAAGGTAGTAACCTAAAAAATGCTTGTTTGCAAGAAATTGATTTACGCAATGCCAATCTGCAAGGTGCTGATTTAAGATATGCCAATCTTGAGGGAGCAAATTTAAGAAATGCCAATCTTCAAGGACAAAGTACTAACCTCAGCTATACAAATTTTCAGAATGCTTACTTAAGTCATGCCAATTTTCAATTAGCCTACCTCTGGAGTGCCAATCTGCAAGGTGCTGATTTAAGTTATGCCAATCTGCAAGAAGCTGATTTAAGTTATGCCAATCTGCAAGGTGCTAATCTCAAATATGCTAATTTTCAAGGTGCTGACCTCAGCCCGACTAATCTTGACCAAGCCAATTTTCAAGGGGCTGATTTGCAAAATGCTGATCTCAGAGATGCTCAAAACTTGAATCCAGAGCAAGTTAAATTAGCCAGAAATTGGGAACATGCCAGATATGATGAGGCTTTGCAAATGCAGCTAGGGTTAATTCCCGCTCACCAAAACTTTGAACTCATACAACCAGAAAACTCTGATCAAGACCATAATTTTTTTGATACCTAGCAGTTCCAACTCTCTGACGATTTTTAACGCTCCTAGATTAGCCAACTAAGCATCAATCACCACCTTCCCAACTGGATAAGCAACACAAGTTAAGACATAGCCTTCTTTAATTTCACTTTCTTCTAAGGCTTCGGGATCATAGCCTTCCATTTTGACAGTGCCTTCTAACTTCCGTTTTTTGCAAGTCCCACAAACCCCAGAACGGCAACTACTACGGATTTTTACGCCTTCTTGGTCAGCCATATCGAGGATTGTTTCTTCGCCATCACAAGCTACTTCTTTACCTGATTTAGAGAAAACTATCAGGGTTTGACTAGAAGAGGCTGGGGGGGGAGAAACAGGAGCAGATGCTGGGGTTGTGGCCACCCGCGCTCCGGCATCTTGGACTGGTGCTGATTCTGTCGAGATTTTGCCCAACATCTGCCGTAGTCCTAAATTACCCGCAGGCGTAGAAGCAACTTCTACTTTTGCTGGAGCAGGTGCTGGGGCTTTTTTGACTTTTTTCCGGGGTGGGCCGAAGCTTTCTTCGTAGTAGTTTTGCATCGGGAAGTCGATACTTTCTAGTAAGTCGTTGACCGATTCCATAAATGGGTTCGGGCCACATACATAAACTGTACGTTCTTTGTAGTCTGGCGCAATCAGTTTTAACATTGCCGCATCTAGTCTGCCGGTGAAACTCATCCAACTTTGACCAGGTTCACGGCGGGTAATGCTAATTGCGAGATTAAACTTAGGATGGTTGGCTCCTAACCAATCAAGTTCCTGGCGGTAAATGATATCTCTGGGGCTACGAGCGCAATGGAAAAAGACGATATCCACATCTGAGGCGGTGTCATACACCCAACGCGACATAGACATCATGGGTGTGATGCCACTACCAGCAGAAATGAGCAACAGTTTTGGTGAAGGGTTGGCAAAACAAGTAAATTTACCTGTTGGCCCATTGACTTTCAGGACGCTACCTGCTTTTACGTTGTCGTGCAACCAGTTGGAAACTAAACCACGGGGGACATCTGGCCCCGCATCTGCTGGTGCAGGCACACGTTTAACTGTGATTTCTAGGGTATGGGGACGAGAAGGTGTAGATGAGATGGAATAGGAACGTAATACCTGTTCGCCGTTAATTTCTAGGTCGAGGGTGATAAACTGACCTGGTTTATAGGTAAAGAGCATTGGTGGGTCAGCCACGAAGCGGAAGGTTTTAACATCGTGGGTTTCATCAATGACTTGGATACATTGGACGGTTAAATCACCTTTCATCCACCGCTCAATTTGGCTGGGTTCTAGCGTTGCTAGGGGCATATACTCTTGCGGGTCTTTGGTGGGAAGCGCAGGAGTGGGGAGGGGTTCTGGGGTTGGTGTGGGTGCGACTGGTGCGATCGCTATTTCTTGTTGTATTGCCTGACCATTGCTTGTAGTGACAACGTTAGTATTAACGTTAATATTTAAATCAATCATGGTCGGTTCATTGCTGGCTATTAGGCTGATTACCATCAAAAAGAACCGACCAATCTGCATCATATCTCCCGTTTTCAGAGGATAATCTTGATTGATTTGGATTTGGTCAGCATTCAACCGCGAACCAGCCCGACTGGCTAAATCGGTGTAATAATAACTACCATTTTTCAGAGAAATTTTGCCGTGCATCCGACTCACTTCGGCACTATCCAGCACTACATTACAGTTGGGATAGCGGCCAATTAGACACTCATGATTGAGCATGGTATCTAAGTTGAGGTCTAGTTCCTTGAGTTCGTTGGGTTTCTGGGGATCAATGATTCTGAGTTTAAGCATATTAATTACCTAATACGTCAACTTCTCTGTGTTTATACGCAGAAATTTCTGCCGAATTCTGAATTCTGCTTTGTCAGCATTACCTAAACTCAATAGAGGTAATGAGGCGTGCTACAAAACTAATGCCCATAGTTTGAACTGGGACGGTACTTACCATCCCAGTTCAAATCTTAGAGTTGCGTTATTGAACAAGCTTGTCCCATACTTGCTTGCAGACGATTACTCAAAAGCTCCAAGATATTTCTGGCTAGTAACGTGTCTTGTGCCAGCACTGCCTCAAAATTCTCGGCATTGATTCTGAGTGTCTTGGTTCTAGTACCAGATGCAACGATGGTTGACGCATAATTGGTGTGGTTTAATACTTCCAATTCACCAATTGTTTGTCCAGGTGAAATCATCCCTGACATATCTTGATTGCCCATACTTTGGCTGACTCTCGCCTCACCATCAATTAAAACAATCAAGTCATGGGCAGGTGTACCCATCCGGCAAATTTCTTCTTCGGGGCGATAGACGCGCACATGGCTATTTTTCGCCAAATCAATTAAGACGTTGGCTTTTAAACCAGAGAAGAAACTACTCTTATACAGCCACAACAGTTTTTCTAAGGTACCTAAAGCATCCGCAATGGTGTCTCCTTGTTGGGCTTGCATTTCCCACTGCACCAGAATCACGATGTCGTCACCACTACTGAAGCGGACAACATCACCTTGTTGGAGTTGTGTTTGCTGGTCAAAGATTTGTGTCTTACCAATCCGCAGACCATTGCTACTACCCAAGTCTTTCACACTCACGCCTTTTTCATCTACATAGAAGATGGCGTGTTGGCGAGAAACGCGGTTATCGGAAATGATAATGTCGTTGCCAACTTCCCGTCCGACGCGCACTGTAGACTGTTGAAATACTCGTCTTTCCACACGTCCCATGATTTTGATTTGAGCAATCATGGTCGGGACGGTGGTTTTGCCGTGGGGTTGTCCTTGACCCAGAATCCTTTCGGCTGTTTCAATCACTAAACTCTCTTTGATGGTCTTTGTATCTAACAGCTGACGGGCTTGTTGAAAACCCAGACTGGGGTCGATTTGATGTAGCGCATACAAACTGGCTGCTTGGACTAAGGGATCGATGTCTTGTAACAGTTGCATTAAGACATCAATAATCACATCAGAACGTAAAGCAGGTTCGGGGATTTGGGTAGGCGCGACGATGGAACTCCAAGTGGCGGTGGTGGGAGTAGCATTGCGAGTGGCATTATTGTTACCCGGAACGTCGATTTGGGTATCGGCGATGCCATTATTAAAGTCTGTTGTTAGGGGAACTGATTGGGTTACTAGGTCTTTGGCTTGACGTAAGGCAGAGATTACTCTCATACTCAGACGGGACATCCATCTGGACTGCTCTTCGTTAGACCGCAGAATTTCTCCGAGGATGTTGGCTGCTAGTACACCAATGGAACGAGCAATATCCAGGGCTTCGGGGGTATCTCCTAAAATTTCTAGGATGCTGAGTAACTGGGTAACAATCAGTTTTTGTTTTTCTTGGACTGCTTGGCGCAGCAAGAGGTAAACAGGTGCATGGGGATTGGAAACTAAGTTTTGCAGGGCTTGATAACGAACAGCTAGGTCTTGTAGTTGCGAGAGTAGCTGTTCTGCTGTCCGCAGCAGTGCGCCATCTTGGTTAAACATTTCTGCCAAGACTTGTTCTTGTTCGGCAGATGTGATGGCATATTCTTGGCGCAAGCTCATAATTTGCTTTTGTTTGCGCTCAAAGGCATCTGCTAAGGGTGTGCCTGTTTCTACGAGTTCTTGGATGACTATTTCGAGGGCGCGGCGATAGCTATCAATCCGTAGTTGGTTCTCCCGGCTGAGTTGTCTTTGGGGATCAAGGAGGGAGGGGTCTTCAACACCGAGTTCAGCGAGGACAGAGTAATGCTCTTCATCGCTGATGTTCAATTCTTTGCGGACATCTTTGAGAACTTCTAAGCTGTCGGCAGATTGGACGTTACCTTCTTGCAGGGATTCTTGCAATACACCTTTATAGACGCGCAGTCTGTCGGCTCGGTTAAAACCAGGCAGGACTTTGGCTAGAACATAGACTTCGTTGGGGAGGAGGTCTTGGAGCGATCGCCCTTCGAGGAATTTGCTCCAATCTACGGCGAGTTTGTTCAACTGGCGGCGCAAACTACTAGCCAAGCTCTCACGAGAATAGTTATCTCTGCTGCGGGCTAAACTTCTGTGTAACCACAAGCTGCTGACGAGGACGATGATGGCGTTGAGTACCAAAATCCCCCATTGGGGAAACAAGCTGATGTTGGGACGACCACCAAAGGAAAAGAAGACGTTAAAGGAGATAAATGTACACAATACAAAGCAGACGTGTAATATATCTTCTTCACTTACGTTTCTACCTTGGCGCTTGAGGAAGGCGCGATAAGCATTTTCTAGGGTTTGACAAATCAAGTAGCTGAGGGCAGCACAGATCCCAATGGTCAGAGGCGAAGCAATGATTTTGGGGATGGGAATAGCTTGACCAAAGATGTAAAAACCAGGGTTGAATAGGGTGCTTAATTGTCCTTCTTCATGTGTCCATGCGCCTGAGTAGTAGTAGTCCCAGTTGCCTGCATACAAGAAGTAGTAGAAGTAGAAGCCAAACATCAAGCCAAAATAGGTGTAGAACACTAATTTTTGGTCTGGTCTGGTAATGCCTTCCCAATAGGAGCGTTCGGAGTCAATATCTATACAAGGAGATTGACAGCTAACACAGGCACTTTTTTCGTTACCACTGGTATCTACTGACCGACACATGGATTGAGTGATACTTTGGGGCGGCTTGAGGTGAGCATCAGTACCTAATAAGCCTCTAGGGCCTGTATAAAACATCTGCACGGGAGCCATTGGGCAGAAGTATTGACACCAGCTTCTACCCTTGAATAAATAACCCACACCAATGGATGAGGTGATGGTGAATAGCAAAAACAGCGCCATTGCGGTGCGATCGCTATTCACAAACAAAATGCGGATGTTCAAGCCCAGGTAAAAGAGGAACATTTGCAGGTAGAGGTAATTCCTCCCTAACCAAGATTCCTTTTCTACTCCAGCTAGTTCATAACGCACGTTACCTGTGTCGGGATTGACAACTTTGCGCTTGCGTTGAATCCCCAAGGCGCGAGGAATTTGGGAGAAGAAATATAAAGGACAGATCCGCCGCCAGAGTTCATGTCCAAATAACACCAAAATCATGATCCCGATGGGCAGTACCATCGCCCAGAAGATCCGCGCTCCCATAGGATAGGGTTGTTCTGGTAAACACACACCTTGGACTGCGACGCAATCATCCGGATCGAGGTATCTCTCTGGGTGGAGATGAAAAGGACTGGCAGTATTACTGGGGTCAGTTAACCAAACTGAAAGGGGATCATAAAATAAAGAAAAGATTAATGTCAGCCAGCCGATCGCCAGCAGCCACCTGACAATGTGCATCTTTTTTTCTGAGACTTGACTAATCATTAGTTTGCAATTGCTATAAAGTTAGATTTTTACTCAGTAATAGTGGATAAAATTCCCTAGCCTAAGAAGTACAATTTCATAGAAAAACCTTCAGCTACTAATAGCTTGTATGCTCACATTGGCACACAACAAAATTAGCTGCCCAAGCAACTTGATATTTGATTGCTGGTAATTTGATTCACAGTGTAGTAATTATACAAATTGATGACAGTGCTGCTTGGTGAAGTTTATTTACTATGACGACTCCTAATATACGTACGTATGATGTTATAGGGTTTTGTGTGTCAGAAATTAAAAGTTTTCCTTAATCATTGTTTCACCACCGTAAAGTTTGTTGCTAGGGGTGATCAGTTAAGCTGACTAATTGATTGTGCAGCAAGGTACTAGAGGTTCTTGAGTAATTTCCTCTAAGCCTCCAGAACGTAACAAATCTTCCCAATCATTTTTAATTGTCAGGTCATCAGGACTAGATTTACGCAATTCACTCAGAATTGCTAAAGAATCTTCCCAAAATCCAGACAGGGCATACATGGCCGCTTGTTCTTCTGGTGTGACTTTCTTGATTTCCGATATCAGGGCAGCATCAGGAGTAATACGTTCAATTGAGCCAGAAACTACATAATCTTGCTGCCGATCGCTGCGATCGCAAATCACAGAGAAGTCCCAGTGATAAGTTTTACCAACTTTTAAACTCGGCACATCAGGTTTTTCAGGTAAACTCAGGCTGACAATACCAGCTTTGCCTGGTGTTGGCAAGGTTTGTTGATACACAACATTATCTTCTTCATCTGACAATACTAGTTCCATAACTGGTGCAGATGTTTGCGGTACATAAAATAAAAATGTCGGGTAAGCAGATGTAGTTCTTTGCATCACATCCAAGGTTGGTATCAGTGCTATTAAGCGTTTTTTCCCTGGAATACAAGCTTCGCCGCTTTCACTCAAACGTGTTCCACTACGGGTTCCTCCCTGAATTTGCCGCGATGGTTTGCCCAAGTTTCGGGGAATGTAGGTAACATAAGTTGGTCGCTTGCTGTTACCATTGCGGCGATCGCGGGCTATATAAATTTGGACATTATTCACTGCTGTGGTAGCGTAGCGATCGCCTGGTATTTCCTGGAGTGCTTGTTTAAAATAATTTAAAGCGGCTGAGTAATTGCGCTGACGAGTCGCACTGTAACCCAACTGCATATATTTGTTGTAGTTTGACGGAGCCTGAGCAATGTTATCAGGTGCGGCTACTACTTTATCGAAGCTCACAGGTAACAGAGAGCCAAGGATTAAGGTAACACAGACGCATCTTATCAGGAAAAACGGTTTCATAATCAATCCCTTCTCTTGGGCTTTACGGTATGTTCATACAACACAGATCAGTTGCATTTCGCATATTTATGCAAAATTTCATCTATTCTTGTTGACAATTTTCAGGGTGATCTGTGAAACTTCTAATTTGGTGCAATAAAGTAAGTCAGTATATCCTATTACGATTTCATCGGTAATTCACTACATTTGTGAAAGGTTAATATTATTTAGCTAGTTGTTATGGTTGGTTTTTACGTAAAACTACTATAATCTAGTTGAAACTTGCTTGTACATATTTTTATGCTCAAGATTAGTAACAAATATGTAAAGTCTTCATCCTAAATTTTTGTTAAGTTGACCGTTTAATTTATTTACATTTACTGCAATTAAAGATATCACCAGAGCAGAATTCTGTACTGAGGATTCAGCACTGAGAATGGCCATAATTTCGGTAAATATTCTGGAGATAAAACTGGAGATTAACTACTAGAGAGACTTCTAGGAGAATACAACAGCGCCAAAATTTTCAGTCTAATGAGAATAGATAGCAAGAAAATCGGTAACTAGATGGCACTTAGCTCCAAATTTACTTTGCCATTATCTCACCAATCAAGCAGCTAAAATCCAACTAAAAAGTATACTTTTTCCAATTAAAGGTAGGAATAAAAACGCTATCAAGCAGCTTCATCAATTCCCCAGATAAAACTTGTTTATTTATTGCATAAAATTCTTACAATCGGTTGCATATTCACGCAATGCTGTAATGCTTTTAGACACTTTTGGCTTTGACGCTTGTGGCTCATTTACCCCAAACAGACTGCTATGAATAGTTCCAGAAAAATTAGCATCTCGGTTTCATTCATAATCTTGAATTAACGCGATGTGCGACTTATTCTTGAAACCCCTCTCCAAACCTCTCACGCCAGTCGCTACAACGGAGGGAACCTCCGCAACGCGCTGGCTCCCCGAAGCGGAGAGAGGCTTTGAATCTTGCTCCCCTTCCCTGGTAGGGAAGGGGTTGGGGGTTAGGTTTGAGAGAAAGTCGCACACGGCGTGAATTATTCTGAATCACTGGCAACGATGAATTACTAAAACAAATCGCTACAATTGGGATGCGGTAGGAAAGTATGAAAGTATGAGATTGATTTCTGAGCCAGCAATTCCGGTAAAAATCCAAAAAATGAAGGAAAGGGTAAGGTGGCGACATAGCAGTATAATCCAGCGCGGCATCGATCAAACTAGTATGGTAATTGACGATGGCAAAGATGATACTCCCGACTTTTCATTTTTGGTGATTGGGGATAGTGGGACAAAATCTCATTACGGACACCACCCGCAACGAGAAGTGGCAGAATTAATGCTGGCTCATCAAGATGATTGCCGTTTTGTGCTGCATACCGGCGATGTGATTTATGTGGTGGGTTCCCATGAATATTACCCAGCCAACTTTATTGAACCTTATCGTGAGTTTTTAGTGGGTGGCGAGAACCCCAAGAATATTGCTTACGATCGCATGATTTTTAACCTACCGTTTTTACCAGTTCTCGGCAACCATGATTATTATGATGTACCTTTTGTGTATCGCTGGTTAACAGGTAGCACACTCAGACTAAGGCGAATGCTGCGCTACAAAGATTTTGAAATTGGTTGGCATGGTTCTAATCAAGGAGATGCCTATGCACGCGCTTTTCTGGATTATTTAGCGAGTTTTACAGATCCAGAAGAATTAAATCACCATTTAGACCAGTATTATACAGGCAAAACCGACACTGGTCGTTGTTTGCGTTACATACCAGGAGAGTTTACCCGTGTACCAAATCGTTATTACAGTTTTCGGTATGGTGGTATAGATTTTTTCGCCCTGGATTCTAATACTTTTAATATGCCATCGCCCTTACCGACAACTCAAGCGGGTGAAATTTATCGTCAGGAGTTGCAAAAACGCCGCCAGGAAATCGATAGAGAAGAAGAACAAATTTTGGCAATGAGCGATCGCCTAAATCCTGATAACCCAGCCGATGCGGAACAACTCGATGACCTCAGTGCCAAATTAGACCAAATTAACGAAGTCAAAATTGACATCGAAAAACAACTATCATCTCAGCAGTCAGCAACAATTGATTTTGAACAACTAGAATGGTTGCGTGACAGACTCATTGAATCTTGGCATACCTCAGAAGTTCGTGGTAGGATTCTCTTTTTTCACCATCCTCCCTACGTCACCGAAGCCACCAAATGGAGTCAAGCCCAAACTTTGGCGGTGCGTCACCGTCTGCGTTGGGTATTAGAACAAGTCAAAGAAAATCTGGGTTCCTTAGTACAAAACCGTCCCATAGTGGATTTAATATTTAACGGTCACGCCCACTGTTTAGAATATCTCCGCACAGCCGATACCGGATATGCCGATTCTCATATTCCTTGTATTATCTCTGGTGGTAGTGGTCGCCGTCCCCGCCGCCAGCGCGTTGAAGGAACAGAATTGCTAGAGAACTTTAGCGGACTTCCTGGTAGTCCCACTCGCAAAGTCGCCGAGTCACTGCTTTATGTTGGTCGCTCTGGTTATGGTTCGCAAACACGCTTACCTTATTCTTGCGTGCGAGTTGATGTTAAAGATGGTTTTCCACCTAAATTTATTGTTCGACCTTTAGTTGCAGAACGGGTGGAACAAAAATGGTATCAGCATGAAATGGAACCATTGCTGTTGTAAATGCTGATTTTGATTAGTGACTCATAGCAAAAATCTGTTCAGCCGTTAGCGGAACGTGCGGAAACAATAACGAATCAATTTGTTGCTGTCCTCGAAATATCTTTGGGGGTAAATACTCTCCATCTTCTAGTTGATAGATTGTGATCGTCGGTTGCTTAGGCGAACCAATAAACCGAATCCCACCAAAAGCAGCATAGTCTATAATTATGTACTCCAAAACACCCAAGTCTTCATATTCAGCCAGTTTTGTGAGATAGTCGTCCTTCCAATTGTTGCTAACAACTTCAATGATTCCTGGTGGTGGAATATATGCAGCCGCAGAACTAGAACTAGTTTTCATCCGTTGCCATTCTTCCTTTGCAAAAATGACAATATCAGCTTTGCGGCTTTTTTCTTTTTCTCCTGATGCTGTCTTCAGCCGCACCTGTTTAGATTGTCGAGATACATAGGGGAGGTTATTTTCTTGGCAATGATTTTCTAAATAGGCGCATAGTTGTTGAATCAAATCTTCATGATTAGCATTTGGTTCAGATAACGGCACAGGAATTCCATCCCATAGCTCAAATTCTCTGCCTGAACCATCATCCCAGGCAAGAAACTCTGTAAAAGTCAGTGGTTGTGTGATGGCGACGTACATCGTTCTCGCTCTATTGCTGACGGGTGCTTGAGTCAATGCTACCAAGATATACAGCTTTGTCGAGATTACCAGAAGGAATTGAAATGATGAGTGCGATCGCTAATACTTCTGGATCTTTAACTCCTGCTAATCCAGCAGCAAAAGCTGTTTGAAAGTCAATTGTCGGTTCTCTTCGTAAAACCCCTGTGACGATTGCTTGGTTCAAATCAGCATCGGCTTGGTAGCGAATAATCACGGCTCTACCTGCTGTCTTACTACTTTAGCCGCTATGAGTTTGTTATACAAATCAGGATCACTGGCTTGAAGAGGTTGAGGCATAAAATCAAATGCTGCTTCTTCTGCTGCTAAGTAAGCATCGATTTCAGTGCGATTCGCTAGATAAAACGCGATCGCTCCATAAACTTGTTCAAGTGTTAACAACGGAAAAGACTGAACAATACTTTCAGGTGATAGCCCTTTTCGGAAGGCGTAAACAATTGAATCAAGAGAAATCCGAGTTCCTTCTACCCAATAAGCATCATTGTGATACTCTACATAAGATTTAGGTGCTAAGACTGGCATAATTTCGATTATGAATTAATTGTTTTTAATCATAAAGAATTTTTGTTTGAGAGATTAGCACATCTACAATAGTAATGTTCTCACATTAATATCAATTTCATAATACTCACCTTTTGAGTAGAATAAATCTACAGTATCTATTCTTAATACATGATAAACTAAGCTCTTAATTTGTAAAGCTAAAGTTGAGTGACCTGTTGGAACTAAATACACTTTTTTCCACTCTTTTTCAGATAGCTTTTGTCTGACCTTCAGAAGAATCTCCTCATACTGCTTAATTATAATCTCTCCGTTTTCAAATTTTAGGTTTCCATAACTAGCAATATAAAGTTCTCCATGAACAAACCTAGAGGGTATTTCGTGAAGACTTTGATTGGCAATAATTGTTAATGAGTAATCATCTGACTTGTTCTTATTTATTTCACGAGTCAAAGTCTCCTTAAGATGATCTAACCCAATCTCTTCTACATATATTTGAATTAGATCAGATAATTCATTTTTATTCACTTTAAACCACCTACACCTATATTCCGAATATCGTTTTTAAAGAAGTCAAATAGTGGAGTAGCTGCTCTAATTCTCATCGCGGGTACAATAGCATGACCCTTCGCATTGGTAAAAAACTTAATCCAAATACTAGACTCCGTGTATATAAACATATATCTCAGCACTCTATCATGTTCAATCAACTCTACATAATGGCTACCACTAAACTGAGTCTGAACAAGAGATTTCAGTTTAGTAATACTTGCATCTATATCAGAAAGTCCTGATGCACTATTCTTTAAATATTCTGATGCTGCTGTTGATACTCCTACATAGCAAATTACGGTTCTTCTTTTATTTTTGGTACGTTCTTTAATTAAATCAATATTGTCTTCAACAAAACGCGGTGAATAATGAATCCCTATCACTAATGTCTTGGCTTTAATCCATTCTTCTTCCTCTATTACTTCCCTTGAATTGATGACACAATCTATCAATCCATTTCGGTGAAGTCTATCATCACCTCGAATAGAGCGAAACAATTCATAAACTAATTCTCTGCGTGCAGTTTCATCAAAAACCCACTCTATTGTGCCAACAAAGAGGAATAAAGCACCAATGTTTGCTACTACTGCATCAATCTGAACTTTTAAGAAAGTGAATTGAAAACCATTTCCAATAAGAATTAGTAATAAACCAATAATAATTAGTTTTTGTTGAGCTACAACAGTAACGAGTTTATCAGGTTTCATTTTGATGTAATTGTATCGTTAATCTCAAAAAACAGACAGTCTTTGCTTGTAACTTAGTTAATGGAGAATATCAGATCAGTTAGTTTTGAGATAGCGATCGCCTGATAATTTCATTCATGCGATCGCTCTCAGTATAAGACTAAAACTGCCAATTCAGTTGTAATCCCACAACATCTACAGAGCTTTCAAATTCACCTCTAACTGTGCCAGTGGTAGTACTAGACTGATTGATGGGGCTGTCTTCTGCGAAAACATGGCTATAGGCTACATCAAGGCTGAAAGATTTAGAAGGACGGTAACTCGCACCCACACCTACCAAAGTGCGATCGCCTCCTGGTAATCTTGCTGTTTGCGATCGCTTCATAATAAAAGATTTTTAAGTACCAATACTTAGTATCCAGGAATTTGATACATCAATATTAATTAGTAATATTTGTAACAATACGATCTGATTCGTAAACTAAATGTTAAGCAGCTAATCCTCTAACTCTGAGACGAAGCAAAGAACTCTCAATCATGGCTTAACTGGCTTTGGAATGTACCACGAAGCCGACCAATGCACTTTCGACGGATTGAGAATCTGCGATGTCTTCGACGGGGCTACTCCTACCCAATGGTGGACGGCACATTTGTAGTTATTGGCGAACTGGGTCGTGCATCAGCCTGAATTTTTCATTGTCTTGCCTCAGACCTGGGTAAAAGCTTGAAGTATTGTTGCAACTCTTAACGTTTCACATACCAGTTTCTCTCTACACCTTGGTAGACTGAATTTTATACAAATTAATTATTGTCCTTTGCTGCGCCCAAGGAAAGTATTACCATTGACTTTCAGGTTAAGCAATCTAAACTGCGAAACCCGAAGGGCGTAATCAAGATAATAAAGACACTCGTGGCAATCAAGACATGGTAGATTCCCTCAAAAAACCAGGCTTTGAAGAAATACGGCCAGGGATTAAAGTCCCGGCAAAAGAAACCTTATTAACACCACGGTTTTATACTACCGATTTTGATGAGATGGCGCGGATGGACATCTCTGTAAACGAAGATGAGTTAATCGCCATCTTAGAAGAGTTCCGCGCTGACTATAACCGCCATCACTTCGTTCGGGATGCCGAGTTTGAACAATCCTGGGATCACATCGACGGGGAAACTCGCCAGTTGTTCATTGAATTTCTAGAGCGTTCTTGTACAGCAGAGTTTTCTGGCTTCTTGTTGTACAAAGAATTAGGCCGTCGCTTAAAAGATAAAAGCCCCGTCCTAGCAGAGTGTTTCAACCTGATGTCACGGGATGAAGCACGTCACGCTGGCTTTTTGAACAAAGCGATGTCAGACTTTAATTTGTCTCTTGACTTAGGGTTTTTGACAAAGAGCCGCAATTATACCTTCTTTAAACCAAAATTCATTTTCTACGCCACTTACCTTTCCGAAAAAATCGGTTATTGGCGTTATATCACCATTTACCGCCATCTAGAATCGCATCCCGAAGACAGAATTTATCCAATTTTCCGGTTCTTTGAAAACTGGTGTCAAGACGAAAACCGTCACGGTGATTTCTTTGATGCCATCATGAGAGCGCAGCCACAAATGCTGAACGACTGGAAAGCAAAACTGTGGAGTCGGTTTTTCTTGTTGTCTGTATTTGTGACAATGTATCTCAATGATTTACAGCGCAAAGACTTTTATGCTTCTATTGGTTTAGATGCACGGGACTATGATATCTACGTCATCAAGAAAACCAATGAAACCGCAGGTAGAGTCTTCCCGGTAATGTTGGATGTGGAAAATCCAGAGTTTTACGATCGCCTAGATTTATGTGTTCAGAATAACGAAAAATTGAGCGCGATCGCTAACTCCAAAACACCTAAATTCTTACAATTCTTCCAGAAGTTGCCATTATACGTCTCCAATGGTTGGCAGTTCTTGAAGTTGTACTTCATGAAGCCAATTGATGCCGCTTCGGCTCATGGTATGGCACGCTAAATTTACTGGATAATTTGATGGGCATGGTATTAGTTAATTAATACCATGCTTTTTTATGTTTCATGTTTAGGGTATTCCAAACAATAAATTATCCACACTTCTATAGCAATCCTGTCTGAGTTGTGAAAAAATATTGTTTTTAACGAACCGCATAGACGCGGTAGCGGCTTCCCGCAGGGTAGGACGCAAAGGACACAAAGAAGGAAAACAAAGAGAAGAAAGAGAATTTCATAAATGATTTAGAATTCTATATCTACCTTGTCCTCCTTGTCATCCTTGTCTATTCTCAACAGACCAACCTTTATATATCTTCTCAACTTGCTTCGGTGCTTGGATTTCTGTAAATAACTGAATTGCTTGCTGAAAATACATTTGGCTGATATCAGTCTTGGCGAGTTGTTGATAAGTTAAACCTAATTGAAAATAAGCTTCTGCTAAGTCACATTTCGCGCCTATTTGCTCTAGGAGTTCGATAGCTGCTGTATGATTTATAAGGGCTAATTGATAATCTGTTTGTTGGCGATAAATTTCTGCTAAACTGTTTAATGTTTTTGCTTTAACTTGCATATAATGACCTGCTTCTGCAAAGGTCAATGCTTGCTGAAAAATTTGGTTGGCTTGAGATAAATTACCTAAATTGAGATATGTTTGTCCTAAAATTTGGATGAAATAAGCAAATCTTCCCGTCTTGAGTAATTTTTCATTGGCAATATTTTCATAAGCTGCATTTGCTAATTCATCAGCTACATCACAAAATCCTAAATAGGAATTAACTAATGCTAAACATACAGAGGCTTTTTCTGCCCAGCGATGATGTGCAGTATTTTGTGCTAGATAAATTACTTGTTGAAATAACTTGAGGGCGGATTCTAGTTCCCATAAGTCTATTTTGTAAAGACCAATGCTTAACAGTGAATCGACTTCTAACATTCGCAGATAATAGACTTGATGTTGATTGTCTAACTGCGGTACAAGTGATTTTAGTGCTTGTGTGGCTAAATTGATAGTTTTTTCTTGACAGGCGATCGCTTGATTGATTTTTCCATTTATCCAATACAAATCACCCAAAATATTGTATAATTCAATAATATTTTCTTCTGATTCAATATTGTTAATTACTTGATTAATTGCCGCCAAAATAGGCTGAATTAATCCCATCCGATATAACGTACTACCCAAAGGTAAAAACTGTTGCCATTGATTATTGCGACTTTTGAGAATAATTTTACCAGCTAACTCAAATTCATGAATTTCGATGTAATGATAGTATGCCTCTAAAGCTTGTAAAGCATCTTTAAAAGTAGCGATTTGTGTAACATTAGCTGTCCAAAATTCGGCGGCTTTGTGATTTGTAATTTCCCACTCATCACTAGTGCGTAACCGGGCGATCGCTTCGGCGCGAATTACCGGGTGTAACCAATATTCGCCTTGATTGCACTCTATTAACGAGCGATTTCTCAGGGAAGCAATAATTTGACGATGTTCAGTCGGAGGAACATCCCAAAGTAAACAAAACAGCCCTGGAGATGGAATCGTGGGGATATCTTGGTAGCGATAACAACCCAAACGGCACAGCAAACGATAAGCTTGAGCATCAAGGGCTTGTAGACGATTAATTTGACTAACGGCTAAATTTTTTAAATCGGTGGCGGCTAAAGGATCATCATGATTTGCTTGCCAATATAAACTCATATCACCACCAAAATCCTCCTGCATTGCACCGCACAGAATACCCATTGCTTTGGCATTACCGCCGTAAGTATGATGTATTTGTTGCAAAGTAGAAAGATTAATCGTTAACCCACGGTTGCTAAAAAACTTTAGCCAAGTGCTTTGATCTAAACCAGGAAGCCGATAATGATGTACATTCAACCCTGGTTCACACAAGCGATCTCGGCTAGTAATTAAGGTAACAGACTGCACCCGTACATCAGCCAAAACCCGCAACAGTTCTACATAGCTGCGGTGAGGCGCAATTAACTTTCCCTGCTGATCTAATGCGGGTTCTAAATTATCAATTAAAATTCCAATGCGCCGATTATGCAGTTGGCGCTTCAATCGTCCTAATGTTACGCCAAACTCTATCCCTGGTTCTTCGCCAAAGTCTTGTTTTAACCATTCCTCTACCACTCGTTCCGCAGCAGTGATATTTTGGCTTTCCTTCGCCATTAATAATTCTAAAACCAAGTCAAAACCCAGGGTTTGTAGATATTGCTGGGCGAGAGTCGTTTTGCCTAAACCTCCCTCACCTTGGATGACAATTATTTTCGCGCCTTGGTTTACCAGAGTATTCACATGAGCGATCGCATCTTGTCGCCCAATAAAATTAGTATCTTCTAATCTGGGGACAGTTTGTGGCGGCGATAATGACTCATTAATCAACCCTGATATTGCAGAAGTTTTTCTCAGAACTCGTTCCAAAGTAGCGCGACAATTACTTTTAGTAATCTTCTGTCGCAACACCTGAGACAGTAACTTCCATAACTGTGAGCCAACATCCTTAACATGTCCTTCTGTACAGCCGTAAGCATGGGCAATATCTAAATATTTTCTACCCAACCAAACCTGCTGAAGAATAACTTTCTGCAATTCGCTCAACCGTTCCCCAGTTTGAGCAGGAATAATGGTCTCTAACCATGCTAATGCTGCTTCAGCGTTCATTATGTAACGATGAGGGTAGTTAGATTCTAGAACTATAAATTACTCTACAATTCCCCTACCCCATTTTTCCGATAAGATTCGATGAATCCGACTTTTCTCATTTAATCTATCGCTTTTCTAACCAAGCCTGTAAATCAGCCAAACTGGTAAAATCTAGCAATGCTTCGCTCAAATCTTCCAGAACAGGCAAAGGCAAACCAGCAATTTTAGAGCGCATTTCTTCCGATAATTCGCCAAACCGCTTATTTAGGAGCCGAAGGACTAGATTAACTGTTGCTTCTTCACGCCCTTCTTCTTTAATTTCTCGGTAAACTCTCGTTTCTTTGAGTGTAATTCCCAGCATTGACTCAACCTCTGTTCTAGTTAACTGTTCAAACTTGTACACCATAATTGTGAGAATCATCTCTATTATGGCGCGACTCCCTGACTCTGCGACTTCTTGGCGAGTTCTAGTTAAGAGATATCTCGCCTCTTCTGGTGCTTGATTTTCCTCTAGAGTTGTCAGCACCATCAACGCTACCCATATCGGTAAAGAGCGAATATTGCCTAATTCATCCAGATACACCCGATGCACTTGTCCACCATTGAGGAAGGAACGATGTGGATGAATATCACTTTGTTCAGTATTGCGTGATGGATAAATGATGACTGCTTGCCAATCGCAGAATCTAGCACGGTTACGGTAAAAATAAAGTGCAGATTCAGCAAATACTCTTTCGTAAAGCTGTTCATCTGTTTGGAACTGCACTTCACAGAAGTACACAACTCCTGCACCTTGATTTTCTGGCGGGAGAAAGCGAAAAGTTTGTGGGGAAGGTTTCCTTCCACAAAACTTTTCAAGACAACACCATCAATTTCAAATTTGGGTTCTTTGACGGCTACTGAATCAAATCGGTACGCTTCTGCATTGCTGGGTGGTGTTGCTAATAATTGAAATAACAGTGTAGGAGATTGTTGAAATAGTTTGTAAAATATTGAATCTCGACGCATACAGTAGTATTAGCCCTTTAAGTTCAATATTTTAAACTAAAGCTCTGATTTTTAAAGAATGAATATTGCTCAAGAACAGTTTTGCTTGGGCATTAACTACAACTGCTTTATCTACCTATAGGACTCATATTTGATTTATGAAAAAAATCAGTACACCCAGATCAGCAGTCTTTCCTACTCCCTACTCCCTACTCCCCATTCCCTACTCCCTGCTTACACAACTAGATTCAGGAATTAAACCGTATTCCTATTAGTTGAGATGTAGTGAGTGAAACCAAACCAAATAATACCGGGCTATTTGAATTGTGGTTTAATTTATTTTTTGTGAGAGTATAATCACAGATTCTGCTGAGTTATCCTTAAAAGTTGATGAATCTATTTGTCATCTATCTAAAGAGTTAAACATCAGTAAATTTCATAATTTGCAATCTTTAACCAGAAAACTTAACTTTAGATAGGTACAATTACTAAAGTCAATTTTGGAGTATGGCTAAGTAAGTAATCAAAAATAGATTTTCTTCAAGGAGGTGTTGGAGTGCGTTGGCATTTTTTGGCATTTTTTGGTTCAATCACGGTTTCTGCTATTGCTGTAACACCAGTAAACGCGCAAATTCCCTTGTTACCACTATTGCAAACTCCCAGCAGCTTGAGTAATGACTCTGAGAATAGAAATGTTTCTGGCTGGATTTATTTAGATGGTCGTCGTTTATTTCAAATCAGCGCCACTAAAACTAATTTGCCAGAGCGTTTACAGAATATTCAGCGAAACTTGAATCAAATTAGCCAGAATTACTTTCAATCCTCAGCAACGGAAATCAAGGTAGAGGTGCGGAAAGTTAACGAAATACCCGTCATTCAGGTGAATGGTGAATATCTGATGACTGTCACCTCTGAGGAT
The DNA here is from genome assembly GCF_014697485.1 of Anabaena sp. FACHB-83. Lineage (NCBI taxonomy): Bacteria > Bacillati > Cyanobacteriota > Cyanophyceae > Nostocales > Nostocaceae > Anabaena > Anabaena sp. FACHB-83. The sequence continues at coordinate 24,984 of NZ_JACJRY010000066.1, forward strand.
GCAGAACTTAGACAAGAAGATCAGCTGATCTCGGCGAATCAAATTGCTGATGCTTTACAAGAAGACTTACAACGGGCAAAACAAGAACGACAAACTCAATATCTACTCAATCAAGGTAAAATTGCTGCTGGCATTGGCCTGGTGATGGTGGTCACAAGTTGGGGTGTATATTATTGGCAGCGTCGCTCTCGCAAAGAAACAGCGCAGCCAGTTCCATCAATTTCTTCGACAGCGCAACCAATTACAACGCAACTGAATCAACAGCAACATCGTCATTTTCAAGAAGTAAAGAAGCGTTTGTTTCAGTTAACGCAAGCTGGAATTTGGGGAGGGGGTAATTTTCTGATTTTGGGGTTATTTCCCTACACTCGACCGTTGCAAGTAGCCATACTCTCGGCGGCGCAAATTCCCTTAAAACTTGCTGTTGTGGCCTTGGGGACTTATGTCGCTACCCGTTTCAGCTATGCTTTAATCGATCGCTTCACAACGACACTCATCAGTAGTGGGGTTTTATTAACCTCCGATACTTCTGAACGTCTGCGTTTAAGAGTCTCTACCTTTTCAGGTGTGACTAAAAGTATTGTCACTATTATCTGGGTAGGAGTTGGGATTTTATTCGCCCTTGTTTCTCTGGGGGTAGATATTGTTCCTCTACTTGCAGGTGCAGGTTTAGTTGGTGTGGCTGTATCTTTGGCTTCCCAAAACCTAATTAAAGATGCCATTAACGGCTTCTTGATTATCCTGGAAGACCAGTATGCGTTGGGCGATGTGATTAATGTGGGCAATGTGGGTGGCTTAGTGGAAAATCTCAACTTGCGGATGACACAACTACGCGATTCAGAAGGACGCTTAATTACAATTCCCAATAGTGAGATTAAAATTGTCGCCAACCTCTCTAGCCGTTGGTCACGGGCCGATTTAACTGTTCCCATTGCCTATGAAGCTGATGTTGACCATGCTTTGGACTTGATTAAAAAAGTCGCTTTAGAGATGGATCAAGATTTGCAATGGAAACATCAAATTATTGAAACTCCGCAAGTTTTGGGTATTGATCATTTTGGCGATCGCGGTTTAATTATTCGTGTGTGGATTAAAACCCAACCTCTTAAACAATGGGATGTCGCACGGGAATATCGCCGCCGCCTGAAAGTTACCCTTGACCAAGCCGGAATTAATATCCCAGTACCACAACAAGCTATCTGGGTGAATGATGCACAGCTATTGAATGCACAGATGAATGGTAAGGGTGATGAGTCAATGGTCAATATAGCAGGGAACAGGGAATAGGGAACAGAGTAGAGTGGGCAAAACCTGGATTTCTCACAAGAGAGAAATCCACAGGTGTGGGAAGATGGTGAAGAAATCTTTCCCCCCACACTCCCCACACTCCCCACACTCCCCACACCCGCTACCCATACGTGAGAAATTCGGGAAAATTGCCCACCCTATTGGCAAGTGAAACAACCTCTGGGCAATGCAGTACATTTGTACTATAATAGATATAGCGTCCAGAAATCCTAGTGCAATGCAACTATGATCAAGCATTACATTCTCAACCTGAATCCAACTGCCAAGCACGAATGGGATCGCTGTATTTTACGTGACCCACTGACTGCAAAACGTCCAGACTTTTCCCGCTTAATTGCCGAAGCGGTTGGTGCTGATACAGGAAGTTATTTAATCAGCATAAATATTGAAATACAGGTATTAGAACAAGCAGCAGTACCGCAAGCTGAACAACTTTCACTTTCTTTTCCAGAGGTAGCTGTTCAATCGCCCATGAGAGAAGCGGCGTAAACCTGGATTTCTCACAAGAGAGAAATCCAGGGGTGTGGGAGGGGTGGGAAGTGTGGGAGGATGGTGAAAAAATCTTTCCCCCCACACTCCCCACACTCCCCACACTCCCCTCTCTCTCCACACCCGCTACCCATACGTGAGAAATTCGGGTAGAGAAGGGGAGAAACTTACCACTGTAATTGAATTGGCCCGCCAAACTTCCGCATCTCTGCAAAAAATTGCCCTTGCGCTCCTCCATCTGGTAGGGTTGCTAAATAAACTGCTGTTTCTGCGCCTTCTTCTGCGGTGAATGGCGCATTTTCACCTCCCATATCAGTTTTCATCCAACCAGGAGAATAGGCATTGACGAGAATATTCTCATTTTGGAGTTCCCTAGCCAAAAGTATAGTTAGCCCATTGATCCCGACTTTGGAAAGTCTATAGGAAGGCGCGAGGGGGTAGTAGTCACTGCCCATTGTATACAAAGAAGCCATTTCGGTAGAAACATTCACAATGCGACCATAGTTGTTGAGTTTCATCAAGGGAATTAAAGCTTGAGAAATTCTCAGTACCGCTAGAACATTAGTGTTAAATGTAGCTTGCATTGTTTCTAGCCGAACAGTCAATAAGCTGGATTCTTCCGGTGTGGCGGTAGGATTAATACCAGCGTTATTTACCAGAATATCTAACTTGCCGTAGGTTTGCTGTAGCCACTGAGTAAATTCTGCAACACTACTGCCACTATTTACATCGAGTACATGATAGTTGATATCTAGCCCTTCACTAGATAACTGCTGCTTGGCTGCTAGACCATCTGTTTGATTACGGCTGGTTAAAACAACATGAATACCGATTTGAGCCAATTTTCGGGAGATAGCATATCCTAAGCCACGATTGCTACCTGTAACTACGGCAATCTTGGTTTGAGTTGTCATGTTGATAACTTTTAAATAACTGTTAGTTTTACTTTACTGAGATGTTATAAATTAATCAAATTGATTGAAATAATGTGTTTCATCGATGGGATTAATAGATTTATCTGCCGTTGATCTCAACTTGCTGGTTGCTTTTGAGGCACTTTTTGAAGAAAAAAGTGTGACAGCCGCAGCTACAAGGCTGTATTTGGGGCAACCAGCCATGAGTGCAGCTTTAGCTAGATTACGCACGCTATTTCAAGATGATCTATTTATCCGAATTGGCAGAGAAATGCAGCCCACAGCCAAAGCAGTGGCAATTGCACCCGGTATCAAAGTAGCTTTACAACAAATTCGGCAAACATTAGCCGCCAGCCAAACGTTTGATGCCACAAATTCTCAAACAACTTTTACAATTGGCAGTTCAGATTACACCAGCCATGTTGTGATGCCTAAACTTTTGCAGGTTTGTCATCAAATTGCACCAAAGATTAATTTTCGCTTGATTGGTTTTGCCAAAGACTCGGTAGGAGAACTATTAGAAAATCGAGAGATTGATTTAGCTTAATCAAAAATTCATCCCACACTGCCCTTCGGGTCAGATGTGGGATGAATTTTTGGCTGACGACGAATTGACCCACAACCAATTCAATCCGCTTTCCTTGACAGGACAGGGGGTAGGTGAGGAGTCAGCATTGTTTATGCTTGGTAACGAGTCAATAAGCTCATCTATCACTTGAGTCATTGTTTTGTCAGCATACTCTGCGTATTCTTTGAGCTTACTGAATCTGCG
>NZ_JACJRY010000067.1:0-27805 GCF_014697485.1 Anabaena sp. FACHB-83
GTCCTAAGTTATACATGATGTCTTACTCTATCATGTATATACATGGCTGATTGGCTGATTTTTCAAGATTTTTTTCTTATCCCGGTTTTCTGTTCCGTTGCTACTCACGCCCCTAAGCCAGGTTCACCCAGCAGATGCTTTATTAACTTGGCTTTTCCTTCAGCATCCAAGCGATCGCAATTTTCCATTAATTTTTCTAAATCAGATTCACCCTCTTTATCTACCACAACAAGCGCCTAAATGTATACATAAAAATTTAATAGGCGATTATACAGCTACTTGCAAGTCACTAGTATCCGTATTTTTTACAGGTATAGCCCCTGGCTGTAATACCCATGCTGCTATGGCTTGTAGGATTTCAGCTTTTTCTCTTGGTGTGGCAGCTTCGATTAACTGAACAGGCGTTAGCTCCACGACTCCTATTCTCGCTAGTGCAGGTATTCTAGACTTTTCTGGCAGAGCATTCAGAATTTTGAAATAATTACCAGCTTTTACGTCACTTTTTCCTTCAAGAAATTTACTCAATGTACTTTCATGTACACCCGCCCTAACAGAAATTTCTCTTGCTGTTAAGCCACTTTCCTTTACCGCCACAATTAATATTTCTTGATGTTTGTCCATAACGCTACTACTTGCTTTTTTTCAAGTTCTTGAATACTATCAAATTTGGCTGAGAAATACAATCTAGCAAAGGATTGCACTGGCTTTATAGTGCTGGTGTGACAATTTTGTGAAATTTTAGCAACTTTTTACAAAAGACTAACCCTTCTTGCATGTACAGGCAAGGGTAAAAACTTGTTCGGCTCAATTTCATTATGACAGACACAAAGATCCAAGGAAAGTTCTACCCGCTCCAACATGAAGAATGGTTAAGAGCCTGCCGGGAATTAACCCCAGCACAACGAGATGTACTTTACTACCTCCGTACTCTAGACCCATACAGCAGTGGACTGGAAGTATCGCCAGCCAAAATTGCTAAAGATTTGTCTACTCCAGACAAGTTAGTTCACCGCAGCACTGTAGGACGCGCCCTGAAAGTACTGGATGAGAAGGGGTTTATTGATATGGAACTGCTTAAAGTCAAGGTTAACATTCTCACCAAAGGCTTACATTGTTGCGATGAGGCAACAAGTTGCGATGAGGCAACATTGTTGCCTACAGACAACTTAGGTGATCATGACGCAACAAGCGCGATCGCTACGCAACAAGCGCGATCGCTACGCAACAAGCACGAGCCAGAACCCTCACCAGATAAGGATTCCACCAACCCTAAGATATATAAGAATTATTTAGACTTTATAGACTCTCTCTCAGAAGAAGAGAGAGAAGAATTTTTAAAATTTGGGGAGAATAAAGCCGCACAATTACCCCATCCCCCTACACTCCCTCGGCGTTGGGTAGAAATCAACGTTCAGGAATTATCAGCACAATGGTACAAGTCCAAAGGGCAAAGTTCCCCGGCGCAAAATTCCAAATGGGAGAACGACCCGCGCACCCGTGACTGGCTGGCCATCATTGAAGAAACAGCAAACCCTTTAGAATTTGCGGCTGGAAATGCCGAGAAGATAGAGTTTGTGCGGTGGGCAAAGGAAACTAAACAATTTAGCTGGCTGAGGGATAATCATGATTGAAGATTTCCCACAGTTTGAGCCTTTACCAGTCCGGCCAGAAGAAGATACAAGGGATAAAGAAATCTGGCAACCATCTTGGAAATGTTTCTGTTGCCAAGACACAGGTAAGGTGCAGCCCCATTTAGTCCGGTTAGTTATCCCAGATTATGACTACAACCGCGATCGCTTACCTATATGCCAACTGTGCAGCGCGGGTGACAAACTATATCACTTAGTAGATTTTGGTGTAATTGATACCCGCTTTGAGACTTTACTATGTAAAAAACTTGATGCTTTAGCCCGTGAGGAGTGGAAGCAAGCGACACAGGAACAGTTTCAAATTACTAAAAAACGAGTGGGATTAATAACTGATGAACTTGCCGTAACCCACAGCTTAACTAAACGAAAGCGTACTCAAAACGACGAGAGAGAAATACAAATACGCAAGGATAATGCACAAGATTATACATTGTTAGGAGTCGATGATGAGTAAGTATGCTGTTGGCGATAAAATCATCACCTCTAGCGGCAATATTGGTGATGTATCGAGTGTACGCAGTAAAAAAATAACTATTACTTGGAAAAACGGTTTATCTGCTGAATACACCCCAAAACAGTTGCAGGCTTGGAATTATCGAAAATTCTTAGAGGAAAAAGAATGCTCACACAACTTGACCTCTGCTCAGGAGTCGGCGCGGGATTCTGCCTTGCTGGGCTGCAACTCGGATTTGAACTTATCGGAGTCGCAGAAATTGACGAATACTGCTGTGATATCCTCGCCAAGCGATACCCAGGCGTACACAACTACGGCGACGTGCGAGATATGCCAAGACTCGCAGAACGCAGACTTGCCTCCAATAGAATCGATTTGCTTACAGCTTCCCCACCCTGCCCCCCATTCTCCACAGAAGGTCAACGACTTGGAGGGGCAGATGAGCGAGACTGTTTCCCCGCAGTCCTCAAAATCATTGAAGAATTGCAACCTAAATTCGCAGCCATTGAAAACGTCCCAGGACTTATCACCTGTCCTGACTACCCAGGGCAACCAGCAGGCTCATATTTCAGAGGCGTGGTCAGAACCCTTGACAGTATCGGGTACGATGCGGAATGGCTTACTATCAGCAGTGGACACTTTGCCAGTCCCTTCATTAGAGAGCGAGTATTGTTGGTTGCGATCGCCAGGAGCGTTGTCATCGACTGGCAAAGGGCGACCCCCTGGTCAGACCAAGCAAGAAGCAGAACTGAAGAAATTAGGGCTTTTGAGCAAAGGCGAGGTGTTAAACCCGGCTATCCTCTGCGAGTGGTACAGAATCCCTCAAACTTGGCTAGACCCCTCGGAATCAAGAGCCGCGACGGAATTATTAGAAGTCAACGCGCAGCAGCAGGAAATCTTCTCGATCCTCGCGTGGCGACCGTTGCCTTGCAGCGAATCATTTACCTCAACTCTTTGTGTAGATAACCAGCAACTACAGAAATTTAAGGTAGGCGATCGCGTTGTTTGGAGAAATGCGCCAAATGCAATTTATGAAGTAGCAACACCAGAAAAAGGAGGTCATGTAATCATTAAATTGCTGGAATGCTCAACTAAACCATTACCCTTTGCTAGAAAAAGAGTTCCTTTGTGGGAAATATCTTTTATCGAGTGTACACAGCAATTACAGGAAAATAATCAATCTTTAGACAATTTGATAGGCGATCGCCAAGAAAGCAATTTAGCTGAAAAGAATCTGTCTCAACCAACACCCGAAAATTTCTTAGAGGAAAATGAGTGTACCAGCTTCCCCGCGCAGCAAGCCAAACCCAGTAAGCAGAAGGGTTGTCTGTACAAGTATCTTGAGAATAAGAAATTAAAAAGCGGAGATATTGTAAGTTACCCCCGTGTAATCGGACACCGTGACATTGATAATCCTAACCATTGGCGCTGGGGTTTCAATTGGGAGGAAAAGGTAAGTGGTGAGTGGAAAGGCCGCAGTATTGGTAGTATTCCTGTGGGTGCAATTCCTATGATTCAATCAATGCAAAAAGAAGGTGTACCACTAGAAGAAATTATTGGTTTTATTAAACGGGCAAAGGCTAAGTTTAATCAACACAATTAAAATGAGGTGAATTTATGCAAAAGGGGCTGTTTCTTGATTTAGATGGAACTGCAAGAGAATCAACTGACGGTAAGTTTATTCAAACACCAAAAGGGCAGCGAATAATGACGGGTGTGCATGAAGCATTAGCACATCATAAACGCCAGGGTTATACAATCATTGGCATAACTAATCAGGGTGGATGCGGCACAATTAATCGTGATACTGGCAAGCCATTAAAAAGTATAGAGTCTGTGATCGCTGAACAACACTATACACTTGAATTAATTCCTCAATTGGAAGCAATATATTTCTGTCCAGATATGAATGGTCAAGTTTGCTGGGTAGTAAAAAAGAATGGCTTTGAATTTTTAGTTTCTGACCTTGATACTCGTATTAGTGAATTTGAAAATCGGATTTTAACAGGAAATGAAGTCTATAGAAAGCCTGGGGCTGGTATGATTTTCAGAGCAGCTAAAGATTTTAATATTGATTTAACTGCCTCATGGATGATTGGCGACAGACCAGAAGATGAAGCCGCAGCCAAGGCAGCAGGATTAAACTTTATGTGGGCTGATATTTGGCGAATGAGATTCACACCTGGAATGTATGAAGTGAGGCAGGCAGAGCCTATTCAGATAGAATTTTTAGAAGGAATATCTATATCAAAAAATCTGGTTGATGTACCAGAGTATGCTGACTTATTACAACCACCAGATTTAAATTAAACTAGATTTAAATGTATCCTGAAAACTGGTCAGAAATTGCAACCGAAATTAAGCAGCAGGCGCAATGGTGCTGTGAAAAATGCGGCTTGCAGTGCGCCAAACCAGGAGAAAAACTATTAAGCAGGGTTTATATGTTGCAAGTCCATCATTGGAATCGTAACCCTGCTGATAATCGGCGCGAGAATTTAATTGCACTTTGTGGTGCGTGTCATCTTCATTATCACAGGGGAGGTAAATCTAATATTTCTCCTGGTCAATTATCATTATTTGATTCCTAGAGGATGGAGAGTGATCATAATCATAATAAGCGATCGCATACTAAAAATTTCCTCTAAGAAAAATCACAGGCGATCAGGTGCAGAATGTGTCTATCCTATTAGATAGGGTTTTAGCAAAATTAGCAGGTGTTTTACTATGACTAACCCTCAAGCTCCACTGCCACAACCCCAACTAGAGCCTGCGGGTATTACCTTTGACCAATATGCAGAATTTACTCCAGAAAAGTTGGAACTGTGGAACGGATACCTGGGCTACGGTGGACAAGACCAATTAGGGTTTCATTTGGCTGTGTTAAGAAATATGGGGTTACTCACAGCAGTTCGTCACACACAATTGTCATTGTGGATAGAAGCTTTAGACAGCCATATTCGAGAAAAGCTAGAAGCTGTCAGCGATCAACCGGAAGTAGTCGAAGGAATGCTAGATCGTTTGAATCGGGCAATGGAAGATTTAGCAGCAGTGGCAGAGTATTTGGAGGCACAATAATGTTTAGTGAGGGATTTTGAAAATTACACAGCAATTTGAACTAAGCTAGAATTCTCTTTAAGAATATCTACTTCAACTTCAGAAAGTATTTTAGGTGACATTTGTTGCAGGTTACGCAGTGCATCAAAGATATCATCATTATTAAATTTGAAATACTCAGTTAAACTCCCGATGGGATAATTAAACTCCTGATAGCGGTGTTTAAAATATAGTTCAATATTCCCCCGATGTTGCCAAGTTCCTAACACCTTAATTACAACAGTTTGGTAGTGTGCAAGTAAATCTCTTTCTACTTCTGCCACCCTCTGTATAACTGGTCTAGTGGTAACTCCTATTTTATACAAAGTTCCTTTGTTAGTTTGAATCTCTAAAAAATATAGAGTGCAAGATAATACACGTTTAAGTTGAGCGCGATACAGTCTTACATCAGTGAGTCTGTAGGCTAAATCAGGAGTATTTTTATGCTTGGCGTGTTCAAATGCTAACTCAAGTTTCAGCAGTTTTTTAAATAAAAACGGTTCTTGTACTTCGTTGAATAAGGACAACTCTAACGATCCAACAGGAATTTTACCTAAATCACTAAATTCATAATTAGGTGGCTTTAAAAATACATTTTTTCTCAACATTCCTGTTTTGATTAAACCGCGAGGAATTAAGTCAAAGCTAATAGGATAGTTTTTAGAACCGTATTCCTGCCAAAGAAGTTTTAATTGCTTCAGATCCTTACCTGATAGCTGAATATTAAAATTGTCATACAGTGGTAAAGTAGGAAAGTCTCGTTTAGCTACAGGGTGACAAGTTTCTTCATTATGGGCAAAATGATGTTCTTTGACTTTGCCTTTTTTAGCAATTAAACTACCCTGGCAATAAGGACACTTAAGTAAAGTCTTCCCGCTAGGGACATCTTCAATACATACTAATATCTCATCTTTATCTACACCGTATTTTAGCCACATTGCCACACTATAATTTAAAAGTTGAATTTGCTCTTACCAGTGTGCTTCAACTTTTCAAAAATGTGTCTATTTTTTGGGCTAATGTCAGGTAAATTTATTTGAGTATATTGATGCGATCTCTTGTAGTTTGGAAATTCTTAGAGGAAATTATACAGAGTTATTAGCGATCGCTTGGTTTGAAAGCATTGCATCGTGAAAGCTGTTAGTCAGTTATAGGAGATAATCTACTGGTTTGTAATCAAGAGTGATGACATTGGAACCCAACCAGCTAAACCTATTTCCAGATGTGACACCCACCCCAGCACCTAGAACAGAGACATTGGTGATGAGTGCTGATGCCCTGGCAAAGTGGAAGGCGCAGATTTTGGACTATCAACAACGGGTGAGGGAAAGCAAACCAGTTCAGCAGGTAACGCTGTTTGACTTAGCCCCTAAGCACTGCGACCCCGAACAAATTGACCCGCTATCGTTGCGGCTTGTGCCAATGTCGTTTTATAGAGTGCCTGCTGATAGCCCCGGCGATGCGTGTTTGTACTTTGTTGTTGACTCTGCGGCTGGCTTGATTTTGTATGTAGGGGAAACTTGCAGAAGTAACAAGCGATGGAAGGGCGTACACGGCTGCAAGGACTATATTGCTAGTTACCAAGACCTGCATTATCGCTATGAGTTGCAAACAGCAGTCAACATTGCTTTTTGGTGGGATGCCCCGGTTGAGCGACGCGCACGGCAGGAGTTAGAGTTCAGCTTGATTTTAAAGTGGCGCAGTCCATTTAATAAGGAGAATTGGCAATTATGGGGGCAACCGTTTAGTTAGTAGAAGTAAAGTTTAGTATCAAATTTTCCTCTAAGAATTTGTTGGGCTGGGCGATCGCATCCAAAACCGTTTCATTCAGCTATTCTTCCAGAAGAATGAAATATAGGATGAAGTGCCGATGGTGGAAAACCTTCTCTTAAAAGTTGGTGTCTATTCATATAGTCACTATCAAGAATTCCATAGCATTTATTCTTTTGTGCCATTTCCACCACAAAATCATTATTGAACACTACACCAAAGTAAGTGCTGCCTTTAAAGTTTTTTCCTATCCAAGTTGGGTCAATTACATCTCCATCATTATTGACCAGCCAAGCATGGGATACAGCTAGGTCAATATCATCACTAATAGCAAATCCTTCACAGTAATTAAGTTTCGGGAAATTTATTAGAGCTTTTAAGCAGTTCTCAAAGCATGACTTTGGTTGACCCTTAAATGGTGGTTTAACACTTTTTAAAAAAGGTTGACCATAATCTAAAATTAGTTTTTGTGTACTTTTATAGCGAAAATCAGAACGAGTGTTAAGGTTATCAATTAAGTCGGCTTGCTGTTTTAATATTACCAGCAGACGGTCTAAATTATGATTCATAATTATATTAATAATAATTAGTATGTATTTATGAATATTTCTGTATTAGCTAGATATTAAACCACCAATACTTATGTAGCCCACGCATTTTTGAATTCGCATTACCATGTTCATCTGACCATGTAAGTGTACTATTATCACCACATACATAACCATCACCACCAAATTTATTTACACCCTCTTCTATTATTTCCATCATCGCTTTAATAATTGTTTTTTCACTGACGGAGATATTGTAGTTGTCTAAAAGAAGCTTTTTGATGTCTTGAGCGCAAACACCATCAAAAAATCTAGGTTTTTCAGCAAGGATATTAATAATAAAAGTTTTCAATTCTTCAGATTTCATTATTGTAAAATCACCATATCTTATATATTTTTAATATATTTATTGATTTATTAAAAATTATTCTATGGGTTTTAACCAACCAACACATTTTTCATAATGAAATGCCTTGGTTTCACAATCAGCAATTCTAACAACTTCCTCTTCATGATTAGGAACAGGAAAAGACCCGAAATATCCTTGTTTTATAGAACCATTCTCTAATAATAAAAAATAAGTTCCATATTCTTCAGGTAGTCCTTCAATTAATTCAAACTTTAATATTTTATTTGACATTTTAATTATCCTTGAATAAATCTCTAAAATCCTTGTTGTTCTAAATCCTTTAGTTTTTCTAGTTTCCGATTCAAAAGTGCTGCATCAGTTTCAGGTTCACCATCTTTATCAAACCTGCGTTCTTCTTCTAGCCATTCCAACAATTCGATTTTTGGGCGAAACGACATTATAGGGCGCTTTTGATTATACTTTTCTTGCGACTCATAAACTTTATCACGGTTAGCTTCATTCCAACGTTGTTGGTTAGACTTAGCAGAAGAATTAGATTCAGAAAACTCTGGCATTACCTCAATTTTGAGATAGCCTCCTTTACTTTTGAACTGCCAGTTATTGTTGTAATAATCGAAGTGTTTTTTAGCTCCTTTTTCAGTCTTCCAACGCTTACACAAGTGAAAATCTCTATTAGTCCAAGCATATTCAGTATCACAACTAAATGTGTATAGCCAACCTAAAGGCTCATCCTCTTTTGTATAGCAACGATATCCGTAATACATCAGTCAAAACTTAATTTAAATTTAATTAATAGGTTCGTGTTCACTAAGATATTTTGTGATAATTTGCTCAATTTCTGATTCCATAACATCCATTTGTCCATCTATATCAGCATACCAACCATGCTTGTTGAGAGCTTGAATAGTAGCTTTTACAGCCTCATTAACTGCTGCGTTGCGTTTTCCTTCAGGTGAAGCTAAATAAGCTTGATATTTTTCTTCTTGTTTTTGCTGACGTACTAGGCTTTTATTAATAATTTCTTGTGCTGTTTCCACAGAGCATAGATATGTTGGATCTCCAAAGGGAGATATTTCTTTTCCCTTTGGAGTATAACGTTTTCCATTTTTTAAAGTTACATAACCATTTGGGGAAATTTTTTGTATTTCCTCTATCTCAGCTTTGCCATCAGTCTTATGATTGTAGTAAAGTACCCCAATTTTTTGGTTGACTTGAAATTCCATTGTATTCATAATATCAAACATATAAAGCCGTCCTACAAGCGTCGCACTGAAGCTCAAGAAGTTGACGGGGCTTTAAACCCATTTTTTCGGTAAAACCTGCCATCAGCAGTAAGATATTCACCTGCTTCGATACGTTGCAGCTTCATGATGGTTTTGAGAATAGTCAGAATGTGCGATCGCTTACACTGTAGGCTATTGCGTACTCTTCTATTTTACATAGTAAACTATGAAAAAACAAGCTGAGAAAATTATATTTATAGCGATCGCAATTAAATTGGTAGATCCAGCCGCCTGTTACTTCTTGAATTGTGATTGCACTGATGTAATGGTGGAGTAATCACCGCTTTTTAATTAAGACGATTAGCAATAATCTCTATTAATTTTGCGATTTCTTCAAGTTTCGCATTCTCTGAAGGGATAATAGATATTAAAGACAAAGAATGCCTATCCAAGACTTTTTGTGTATGAACTGGAAGATTAGCATAAGTGCATCCGTTTAATTCTGTCTTAACTTCTAATCCACTTAAAACTAATTGATTACTGTAAAAATCTACAATTGCTTTTAACCTTTGTTTACCATCAATCACCTCGTAGGTATGATATGACCTGTCGTAGAGAACAATTGGCATTACAGGGAAATTAAGAATAAAAGATTCAATTAGCTGAGATTTTTTAATGTCATCCCAATCAAGAGCAGATTGACTCTCATTATCAATCATCATGTAGTGAGAATTAGACCTGATATTTTCAACTAATATTGGTAACTTTATCCTATCAATTTCTTGAATTAATCTGTTTAGACCAGATTCACATTTGGCATTAATTTCATCGTCTGTCATCATGATGATTCCTTAGCTGACAAAATTGTATTAATAGTAACCCCGATTAAGTAAAAGACCTAGCCGGCTGTTTATGAAACTTAGAATGCAGTGTAATTATTCGTTCTCCAAAAGCTTATAAATATATTCAGGTTCTAGTCCTCTACGACTTCTAACGGGTGATTTCTTACGTTGAATCTTTTCAACTGTACGTTTTTTAGTCAATTGATTTAGCAATGAACTAATTGAGTTAGGGTTCATACCTGTATTTGATGCAATCTCAGCACGAGTAGCACTACCGCCTAGTTTTCTAATAGTTCTAATAATCTTCTCTTGGCTTCCAGGTTCATATTGTTTATCTTGATTTATTTCTATGCCAATAGTTGCTAAAACCTTATTAGTTAATTGCTCTTTGATATCATCATCAATCGACAAATTTTCAATCTCACTTAATGTTTGGACTGCTAAGTAAAGTGCTTGTATCGTTTCTAAAGATTCCATCTGCTGATTATGATTCCTTTCCACCCATCACTAAAACTGGTTCAATCCAAACTAGTTTTCTTTGCTGCCTGCCTTCTCCGTAAGGTTGATTCCGTAAAAAACCTCTGCGCCAATGGACGCTCTTAGTACCATGTCTACTGCTACTGCCCTCACTACTTTGTGTCCCTTCACGTTTGAATTTATATCCTTGTCCAAGCCAAAGTGGTTGATAAAAATCTTGCGCTTGCGCTTTGCCAAAACCTTTATTCACCCTGACTAGTTCGCTTGTTTTATCTACAAATTCAGGGCGGCACTCCATTATCAAAATCAATCGCAATAAAATTGCTTGTAGATATTCATTAAAATCTTTAACTACCTGTGGATTGAAATCTTGACTATCAGTATATCTAAACTGTTTTAAGTTATCGTTGACTTTGAATCTGCGGCAGAAAGAACTAGCTTTATCAGTTGCAGCCCAATAAAGAAAGTCCTTATCAGTATGCCAAAAAATAGCATCTATACTGTGTTGTTCAGGAGAAAGAATTGCACCCTTGGGCAACATAAAAAATCCTGTTTTCATTGCCCACTGCAAATTTTCAACCTCAATATCTAAATTTGATTGCATCAATGCACTTAACAAATCATTATTCACCCAGTAAGCAGGACACTTTGCTTGTCCTATTTTGAAGAAAGTGTATAAAGTAATAATTCTTGAATCTGTTACATTGGTTTTTAGTTTATTTTGTAGAGATTCTTCATCTACAGAGAAGTAGATATCAGCAACATGACCGCACATTTTCTCATAGCTTTCGTAACCGTCCACAGGCAAGGTAGGACGGATAACAATTTCTTTATACCAACCTTTGGGTTTTTTATTCATGCAGCACGTCTCAAAAATTCCTCTCGATGCCATTGTAGAGAATCTTGTCTTGGATAATACTGCACTTGGGCGGGTAAGATGATGCGATCGCCTCTAAATTCCCTCATCGGTTTAGCGTTGGGTGAATCTTCGCGGATGCGGTCAGACACAATAATACGGTAATCGTCATCAATAGTGAACCAGTACCTATCGAAAGCCCAGTGATGATTTTTGCAAAGTGCCAGCCCATTATTGATGCGGTCGTCGTAGAACTGGGAGAATGGTTTAATGTGTGAGCCGTCTACAATGTTTTGACCGTTGGTATCAAGTATTTGCAACCCACAGAAGGCGCAAGTGTGGTTATAAGTTGAGACAACGATTTTACGGAACGCACCATCTCGCACAATTACAGCTTGCTCATCTTCTAATTCCTCTGGCTGATAGACCTTACCGCCGGAGCGTTGCAACTGGCCTTGTAGTTCAGCAAAAGCGTTGATTTGCAACAATGACTCGATATCCTGTGTACGCTCGTTAAACCATGAATTAATAAGGGTATGGGTTAGTACGGTGCGTGGCTTGCCGCCGTAGGCATCGCTCTCATTTTGCAGTAATAACCAGAGTTCATCATCAAGGTAGGCGTACTCAACTGCCTGCCGGATAGCCACAGGAGTAACAATTTTTGCTTTATATATAACTGTTGATTCAAATCCGAAATTAGGTTGGAAATGCCAAAATCCATCACTGGTGAGGTGGTAAAACGGCAGTCCAATATTAGGTTTGCGTACTGGTTCTAACTGACTCCACAACTTAAGAAAAGTAGCAATTAGTTCTGCCGACAGGGGAAATTGGTTACACCTAACTTGACCTTGGCTCACCATCTCAATGATTGACAGCAGTAAAATCGGTTTATTGGGTGCGACCCCATTAGAACGAGATACCCTGAGTTTGGCAAACTTATTGACGTAGTAGGTGAGATTTTTAGTCATCTTAACCTCTGCCACAAATCCTTACTGATTTACTCAACTAGAGTCAGAGCAATTTTATCGTTTAAAATCACCGCTTTAGCAGCAGTAACAGGCGTATAAGTCATCACATCTTTGCAATAAAACTGTGGGTGGTCAGGATGCAGGTTATATGTCACTCTTTGGTAGCCTGATTCTATGAGCGATCGCACTGCATCATCACTCAGTTGATCCCAACTTAACAACTTTAAGATGCCCACAACATAGGCGTGAACATTTTTACGACCTTGCCTAATAGCCCGTTCTCGTCCCTTGGGTTCCACCTCAAACACTGCATCAGCCAAAATACACACTCCAGCATGAGTTAGCAGCAACCCGCTTTTACCTCCTGACTTGAGTGAAAAGACGTGATAATGCAGGTTGAAGTAAACCGCTACATGCTGACCGTAATAGGCGACTGGGTGAATGATACTGAACGGATAACGATGAGTCATGATGTGCCTGCGGCAACAACCCGCATATTCTACAGCAAATATTAGCTGACTAATACTGATAACCGTAATGCAAACGATGTGTTTTTAGTAACTCATGAGCTAGGCTGTTGCCGAAAATTATGTGTATCTAAAAATACAATGAGTGATTCAAAGTTTTTGGCTATTGACCCGAAGCTAGAAGATTATTGGCGAGCAATTATTCTGTTTGGTAAAAATGTTGCGTGTTATAAATTTGCGTTAGCTAAGTCATTGTTAGAAATTGCACCAACGGGAAAAACAATTATTACCTTAGATGAACTTGCTGAACCGTATTCGCGCTATGTTGTTGAACATCTGCAAAAGTGCGATACGCAACATCAAAAAACTGATCGTCCGTATCCTTTTATTGAGGCTTGTCGGCAATTTAAGGCGGGTGCGATCGCAAAAGACGAAGTGCTGGAAGTAACCAGAAATAAAGGATTTGATGTGGTGTTGGGTGCGTTCCACAATGTTGGCTCTGGACAAGTACCTGTAAGGTTCTACGACAAGCCCAGGAACCGCAAAGAGATTATAGTTAGGGATGACTTATTTAAATTGTCAGAAACAGAGCAATTTCATAACTTATTGCAGGAAGTAGATGCAAGGTGGCAACTTGTAGAAACTGCTTGGGATTTAGATATTTCACGTAATCTTCTAACTATAAACTACGATTCAGCCCAAGAGTTGCTATTTACATTTGGTGAAGGTAAGCGGCGGGTGGACGTTACCTCATGCCGGGATGCCCTCAATGGCTACCAAAAAGGTAAATGCTTTTACGCATTTGCAGATATTTCGATTGAGCCAAGTTCTGAAAATCTAGTCGATGTAGACCATTTCTTTCCTCACCGTTTGAACGAATTTATACCAAATATCGATGGTGTATGGAATTTAGTCTTATCGTCCCAAGAATGCAACCGTGGCGAAGGGGGAAAATTTGATAAACTTCCTGATATTAAATACTTAGAACGCCTACACAAGCGTAACGAATTTTTAATTACTAGCAACCATCCGCTACGTGAAACACTTATTCTACAAACAGGTAACACGGAAGAAAAACGCCACAAATTTTTGCTTTCAACGTATCATGAAGCACAATCACTCTTAGGAAGCGGACGTAATGATGGCTGGAAACCAAAGTTTGAATATGAAGCAATGTTCTAAAATAACAGGTGCAAAGCCAAGTTTCTAAAAAATATGCGCGAATATCGCTGCACCCGTAATGCCTTGTACCAGCACGAATGTACTGGTAAATATGACCTAAGAGAACGCCAGGGGCATTACATCTGGGCAATCAACGAAGAAGCTGCATGGCAGGAGATGGCGCGGCGATATCCAGATGAAACTGAGGCGGGGTTTACTGTGGAGAAGTGGGAAGGATTTAATGTGAAGGTGGAGGAGGTAAAGCGCGATGAAAATGGGGATATTATTGATTGATGAAAACTCTGAATTGGATTGACAAATCTGCATGGGCAGACGGTGAATGGCAACAAGAACCTGATAGAGTTGAATGGGTTTATCTGGGATTACCTTGTTTAATAGTCAGACAAGACCCAGGTTTTTTGTGTGGTTATGTGGGTATTCCTCCAACTCATCCTTATTATGGTAAGGATGGGACAAACAACGAATTAAATTCCATTCAAGTTCATGGAAAAATTACGTTCTCTGAAGCATCTCACCAAAGTGATGACCCCAGAGCAGTGTGTCATCAACTATTACCAATAACTGATAATTATTGGTGGGTAGGGTTTGACTGTACCCATAGTGAAGATATTTCTCCAATTATTGTGAATATTTTTAATTATAGGGATGCTACATATAAAAATTTAGAATTTGTCAAAAATCAAGTTGAATATTTGGCACAGCAATTAAGTACATTGAAAACAGAATAGATTATGTCATCAGGCAGCATCATTATTAACACAATTCTCAAACACGATACTAAGGTAACAAACTACAAAATCACCTTGTTACGGGCAATTAATGATGTTGTCCTCAGCTTCCCTGATTTGCGGAACAAGAAAGCAAATTTTGACAAGATGTCCATTACACATTGAACTTCGATTTTCAAGAGGTTTGGCAAAAGGAGTCTAAAAATGAGTGAATCACTAAATGCTGCTCAAAGCGAACTGCAAGTTATGGAGTTTTTTGCAGCAGCCCTCCAAGATAAAGTTTTGTTAAACCAACTCATGGAAGCAATGGGTGTGAAAGATAATGCTGCAATCATAGCTATGGCTGCCGAGTATGGCTATAATTTCTCTCAAGAATCATTGCACCAGGGTTTAACAAAGGTATTCCATTTAATTACGCCAATTATGCAAGAGCAAAACTTAGCGGTGTCCGAAGAGTAGGTGATAGTGAAATGGAAAGCAGCGTAGACGATAGGCATCGCCCCCCATTTTTAATGGAAGCATTGGCTGAATGGCATCTTTTACCCTCAAGATTTTCCAGATGTTATCTACACTGGTGAACCAATAGAGTTAGATGTATTGTCTCCTTTATTATTTGAAGTATTGACTCTTAAGGTTGATTGGAATCAATTCCAGCACTATCAAACAACTGATTAATATTTTGCTGGTTCTACTGTGATGATATCTTGCCCATAGGAACGACCATTTTCCCATTCATAAGCATCGACCATATAATAAGTGTTATTAAATTTGAATACTGTGATCGCTCGATTTCTTCTAGTCGCTACTTGAATGGCAATGTCAACAAGTTCTAACAATTTTTCAGGTGTCATTAAATATTGATAGCTATGATGAATTAAGCTGGTTCTTGTTGCCACCACTCAGGGTTAATTAACTCTATCTTTGACACCTCATAATTGCGACAAGTTTCTAAGTCAACTTTAGCTGCCATAATAGAACGCACAGCAATACTAGACAGCGAATAAACCTTGAGGTCTGGAGTGTTGGAATTTGAGAGCGTATTTAACACTTCCATTGGAGTTAAGCTGGCACTTAAGGCTACCACGAATGGTTGTAGGTTTAACCAATTTAATGCTGCACTGGTAGACCAAGTTGCTGATTGTTGCTCATGACTTTCTTTGTAATTCAACTCAAAAGCATCACGGGCTTGCTTTTGGGTAGAGTAAGTTAATAAACCTTTGTTATCAGGGTTAAGAGGTAAGTATGCTCCCTCCGTAGTATTCAAGATAATGAAATAGTTGTACTTTGTTTCCATAATGACAAAAATTGAAGATGACAAAACATTTATTAATACAGTATTGATCAGATAAAGTCTACCTAGCAAATCTTAAATAAATTCTATCTCATTTATAAAAACAAATTCACATTCAATCGGTGAAAGCCAAACATGACAAATTATGTCATCGTACACCTCAGCTTCAACTGTAATCCCTGGTGCAAGATACTTCTTACCCACAAAATCAGAGTTTCTAAAGTAAAAATTTCCACCTAGTAGCAGTTTAGCTGGTTTTAATTTACCCTCTTGTTTAGCTTGGTAGTATGCTTCTTGAAGTTCTTCACTGCTGGGATGATGACGTACATACTTCATCACTGATTCCCATTTCTCAGGGCTTAGTCTTTCTTTTAAAGTGGAAGATAAATTTGGATTTTTTTCTTGGTGCTGTTCGAGTTCTAATTTCATTTTTTGAATATAGAACTGCAAAGCTTCCTTAGCACTAATTTTATGAGTTTTAGCAATTGTCAGAACATGAGCAACAATTTCTAAGTCTTTAACTGGGTCGGAGTCCATTTTATACCCTAATTGTTAGATAACATTTACTACACTTCTAACTCTCGTAGCAGTGCCTCATTTATCCTTTGTGCCTCTTCCCCACTAGTTTCTACCACATCAAAGGCTTCTTTAACAGCTGCTTGCACTTTAGGCGGCAGTGCTTCAAATTTCTCGGTGTTGAGTATAGAAATGCGGCAACCGACATAAGGCATAAAGTCAACAAATGGTTGCATTCCAGATTTAATCAACAGTTTTGATAACAACGTAATAGGATGATAAGGTTTATCGTTGTCTGATGTGCTGTTAATTTCAGATGCAAAATAACCACACAACCAACTCAAGGCATCAATATCTTTTTGTAAAGCCGCAACTGTACCATTTAATACCTGTTTGTTGAGCTTAACAGGTAGATTGTCAAAAATTTGGTCTAATGATTCTGGGTGTCGCTTGTGGCAAGAGCGCACCGCCGATTCAACAAGTTTATCGATTTTGCTGGGTTGTCTTTGCCCAAATCCTTTGCCAGACATGGTAATTGATGTATTGAATAAAGGGATTTTAGCAGGGTTTGGGGGTGTGAGTGGGAGAGAGGCGATCGCTCCCATACCTTCCTCTAAGAATCAGGTAGGGCGATCGCTGTTATACCAAATTAGGTGGGGTTTGAGGAAGTTCAGAATTTTTATAGAAAAACTTTTATTAATTTTAGTCATCAAAATTCGTGCTTAATTTGCATAAAACATCTGCACAAGTTTAATCAAGTCACTTTTTGCAGGTTCACCTTTATTCAACCATTCTATTAAATTAGAAGGAGATAACCAAAAACTTTCAACAAAATCATTTTTATTGTAATCAGGATTATCATCTAATTTAATTTCATAAACTTTCATAAAAGCAGAAACATGATGCTGATGTGGCTTTAAATATCCTAATAATCTAAAGTCAACATTGTCTAATTCTAAATTCAATTCCTCCTTAAGTTCACGTTGCAGAGCATCTTCATAACTTTCTTTGCTTTCAACATGACCTCCCATACTAACATCAAGACAAAGGGGGAAAATTCGTTTTTTGGATGAACGACGAGGTATCCAAAGTTGTCTTAATGAATTAATGACAAAAGCATTGACAACTCTAAAATTGCACAGCCCTTGACTATATATTTCTGAGCGTGGCTTTTGTCCAATAATGCAATCATTTTCATCTACAATGTCAAGTATCTCCAAATCTTGCATCATATTCGATAGAATTAACACTTATTAAATAATATACAGAGTGTAGAGGACTGGGAGCGTTCCGTTAGGTTGCTGGAGGCATTACTTGTCCTCTAAGAATTATGCTGTAAGACTTTCTCCAAACGGCGAGTAAATTGGGAAGAGCGATCGCTTGTCAAAACTAGTTGCTCAATTGCCCGTGTCATTGCCACATATAGTAACCGCGCTTCTTCTTCGGGTGTGTTGTATTGATGGGGCATATAACCAACACCAGGAATTAACACCACTGGAAACTCTAGCCCTTTAGATGAGTGCATAGTCATCAGTTTGATGCTTGGCGCGGCTGGGTTGTAATTGCGGCTGTCACTATTGGCATTTAACCACTCTACCGGGATGTGGGCTTGTTGGAAGTGATGATATATGCGATCGCCCATAAACTTAGAGCGATAAATAATTGCGATTTCATTCCAGGGTGTACCACGCTCATATAACTGTTGCACTCGTTGGACTAAATAATCTACCTCATGTTTAAAACTGGGGAGTTTAATTAAATCTGGCATTACTCCCTGTCTTCCAGCACTGGCAGGTTTTACTAATACTACTTGGTCATCATCCCCGGTGGTAGGTTGCATAACTTCTTTAGCAAATTCATAAGCTACACCTAACACTTGAGCAGTGTTGCGGTAGTTGAACTTGAGTATGGTAGTACGTCCCTGTGCCTGAATGCCTATGTTCTTAAAGCTAAATTTCTTATCGCGCTTTTCACCGTAAAGGTTTTGGGCATCATCATACAAGATAAGCAGTGAGTTAGTTTCTGGATTGACCATTTGTGCAACCAGTTTTAACCACTCCGGTTTAAAGTCGTGGCCTTCATCTATCATCACTGCGCCATACGTGCCAGCCGGTATCAACTGGGCATCGACAGCTGCAATAACTCGATTAACCAGTTCGTTTGTGTAAGCTTCATCTTTGTACTCTCTGGGGTCGGGTCTAGAGATGTGGTATTTCTTCAATTGATCCATGCACCACCCATGAAAGTGACGCACCACTATACGCTCTGTTAAATTCTTGTCATAAATCATCTGCCGGAGTTTGGCAGCGAGGGAAACGTTGAAACACAGCACCAAAATTGGTTTATTTTCTACTTGTGCAAGGTATTGGCAACGGTAGGCTAAAATCATGGTTTTGCCAGAACCCGCTACACCATGAATTACCCGATGCCCATCACCTAAACTCCTTGCTAACTGTTCTTGTTGCAAATCCATAATTTTGAGAATGTCGGGGATTTGCAATTGTGGTGATTCTTCGGCGGTGTCTGATTCAAGCGAAGATAACTGCTTATCACTGATGCGTAATTCTGGGAAGATATGCCAGCGTATTCTATCAATTTGGTGAGGAGTGATTGCCTTACCAAATTGATATGCAGATAAATCCCAAAGCCGTTGCTGAAATTCGCCTGCATCTGTGCTTGGGAGCATTTCATCTTTGCAGATAACCAAGTGTTCCTCAAACACTACTGGTAGTTCACTTTCATTGAACGCTTTGCGGGTGATGTTGGTAAATACCACGCCGTAACCATAGGGAATGACCAGCTTACCCTGATATTTACCTTCTTGCTGCACCAGGGCGGGGTCTTTTTCTAGCATTTTGTTGACTGCTAGGGCATAATCTCTGGCTTGTTGTAGCGGGTGTTTGACTTCCTTGATTCCATCCTCAGTAATTATGGTGGCTGTGGAGGGGTTGATAGTTTGAATGGTGTCTAACTTCCAGTCTTTCACCTCAAGGATGAACAAACCCCGGCTGGGGTGCAGCACTATAAAATCTGGGTGCAGTTGCTTTTTACCCACTGGCACATCGTACCAAAGTAAATAATCATCTTCTAATTTTTCCTCTAGGCGCTGCGCTAACCTTCTCTCGCCGGGGGTCATTCGCATTGAGCAGCTATTAAATGAGGGAATTAGGGTGGCCATAGGTAGATGTAATTGGGGTTTCCTCTAAGAATGGGAGGGGGCGATCGCAATCAACGAAATGACTATTTTAGTCTTCACTCTCTAATTGAGCAGGGGAGCTTAAGGCATTTTCCATCAAGTCAACAATGGAGTTTTTTGTGTCGTACAGCATTACTAAATGATCTCTTGCCCTAGTAATAGCAGTGTAAATACCTGCTTTTTCTTGAAAATCCTTATCTAGATCATCTGGGTATTCATTAGCTTCATCCAATCCAGCAATGATAACCGCATCAAATTCAACACCTTTTAGGGCATTCCAAGAGTCAACAATTACAAAAGGTCTATCGACTACATTCATATCTCTGTCTGTAGAACCTTTGGGGGCATGGTGTTCAATATTTAGCTTTGCTAATTCTTTGCTGATTACATTCTTTAATCCCCAATTCTGTGGATGCACTAAAACACCAATTGAAGATTCTTTATGGCTTGATAAAGCAAGTTTGACTTGCTGTGCAATGTTAGATGGCATCGCTTCATCAGAAATCTGCAATAAAATTGGTTTAATATTTGAACTTCGAGAATTTCTCTTTTTTGGCTGAATAATGTCGCCTATTCTACCTCCAGCTTGTTCTTTTTTAGAAACTTTCATATTGACTTCTGATAATGCTCCAAGTATAAATTCCCAAGCCAATTCTAGAATTTCAGGGGAGTTTCTATAGTTAACATCAAATATTTGAGAACGCCCCACAACATCAATTCCTAGTTTTCGCCATGACCAGTCTTGTTTTCTTCTGTGAGATTGTCCATATACTGATTGAGTATTATCGTAGACAAAAAATAAAGATTTTGTATTATCATCTAAAATTTCTTGCAAAGCAATAAACCACTCATCATAGAAATCTTGTGCTTCATCAACTAAAATAGCTTGATACTTTAAGTCTGATTTTTTAGCCAAATCTATAATTTGCAGTCTTGACGCATCATTATTATCGAATTTGTAATCATATTTCAAATTGCGGTAAGCCCAACTATGAAATGTATTGCAAGTAACTTCTCTACTAATACCTTTATCTCTTAGTTTAGATTTGAGCCATCCACTCATAAAACGGTTATAACTGAGGATTAAAACATTATCAAATTCATTAATTATTTTTTCAACTCTATTTCTTAAAACTAAAGATTTACCAGAACCAGCAATACCCCGGACAAGAGCGTGTCCTTTGATATTCATGTTTCTGACTTTAGTTTGCTCTTTATCTAAATCTTCTCTCAGTAGCCTTTGATTAACAGTTTGTTTAAAATCAATCCATTGACCCATTAGTTTTTACTCCTTAATTAGGTTTGGGGGATGGTTTATAATTGACGTGGAGAGTTGTCTATGTAATCTGATAGAGGTATATAATCAACTCAAATTTTAAAATAATCAAAAGCTTCTTTGATTAATGGTAAAGCCCAATCTGGACAAGGATGAACTCTTGGTTTATTACTTTGACTTCGTGGTGATGAAATGTTACTTTGCAGTAAATCACCAGCAATTTTAATCCGAATTTTTGACCTGCCAGCAGTGGGAACAATTATATTCCCCCACACTAAACCAGGTTGACCGCTAATTTCTATGTTTGAGTTTAATGAATTACTTCTCATATTGTACCTAGAGCCTGACATCATCTAGTTGGAGTAGTCGCCCCTTCATACCTGTGTTTCCCTAGACTCAAAAGTTGTTCCTCCAAAATCCTTGCTGTGTATCTATTGCCATTAATCTTGGGCAGGTTAAATCTGCAATGAGTACAACTCATTGCCCACACAAAACTGAAGCCAGAAACTAATTTGATGAATACTTAGCCAACAAATCCTGCCCTTGAGCGCCCATTGCCTCTAACATCCCCTCAATCTTGCTCATAGCCAAGGGTTTTTTAATAGTCATTTAAATTTGATACTTTACCTTCTACTTTAAGTAGCAGGTGCTATATTATTTGCTACATACTAACTATGCTAAAGCGAGCTATTCATCCGTTAATATACGCAATATGACTCTTATGAGTAAAATTCTTTGCTTTGAGTTGGAATATTTTTCAGTAATATTGAACTAAAATTCTTAAAGGAAATGCAGCAGACAGGTGATCGTGGGGTAATGAGTAGATGCGAACGCCTACTTTCCCCAAAACTAAAAGTTCACCATGCGCTTCCAATATCTTTTAATAAATAAGTGTATAGCTTCTAAAATCTGTCAAAATTTAAAGATTGATTATAGCTGTCCAGCTTTATAGTACATATATACTACAAAGATGATAGAATAGTCATAAGCAGATTTTTGATTGGGTTGCCGGGTGATTTATATGCAAAAAAATCTCGAAAAATGGTATCCCATAACATTTGGATTATTTTTTACAGTCTTTTACTGTTTGTTGTTTTGGGGCCAACCTTTACCTACTTCTTTAAAAGACTTATTTTCTGCTGCCACAACACTTAGTGGTATTGCAATAGGCTTTCTTGCTGCTGCAATGTCTATTTTATTCACAATAAGTAATACAAATATTGTAAAGCAAATAAGAAATACTAATAAATACACCAAGTTAATTAACTACTTTATGGATGCTATAAATTGGTCGTTTTTTTTAGCATTATTAAGCTTTATTGGATTATTTGTTGAAATTCAAAATTTTGGCTCATGGCAATGGGTTGCTTTTGGAATTTGGTTATTTGCTCTAATAACATCTGGTTTGAGTTCTTATAGAGTTATTAGAGTGTTTGCTGCAATACTACGCGCTGCTAATTAATTGATTTTTCCATACATTTTGAGGATTTCAGATTTTCGTTTTTCCCAAGCATCTCTTAGAGCTTTCTGTCGTTCTAAATAAGGAATATTACGTTGACCCTTTGAGGCTTTTATTTGTATGGATTCACGCATCTTGTCTTTCAATAAATCTACATATAGATTATCATCGTCATCGCTAGAACCTGAAATTCTGATTTTTTTAACCTGACTTTGGTTTTGATTAGAAATACGTAGCAATTTAGTAGTAGCATTACGTACTTTATCTAAAAGTAAAGATGGTTGTTTAGAACGAGAAACTTTGAATTCTACATCAATTACTGGAGCTTGATAAGCTGTAGTAAGGTTGACAAATTCTTCAAGCCCAGAGTTTTCAAAAACACTCATATTTTCTAATGCAGCAATACTAATATTAAGTTTCGTGACTGTTTTCATCTGTTCTAATCTTTGTACAGCATCCCACTGGATGACTGGATCAATATAAATAGAGGTATTAGAACCAATGATTAATTCAAAATATCTAGCGAAATTTCCTGATGATACACCATGTTTGTTAGATTGAAGTAGTAAGATATTAGTAGCTGGGTCGTAAATAAATGCCGATTGTTCACCTATACCTTCATCATCTGCCAGCTTAAAATCTTCTATTTTGCCAGCAAGATTGGCCTTAACGGGTATATTGTCCATCCGAAGACGAACTATTTCTCCTTCCCATATCTGCTGCCATCCAAACACAGCTTCGTGTAGAGAAACGTAGTGTAGACGAACTTCTTGAAATCTTTGATTAGCAGGCAATTGCATAACTTTTTGTAAAACTTCTCCAAAAGACACATTCATGTCTGCGGGAATTACAACTTTGAAAAAATCAACATTCAGTGTCTTACTCATTGCATCCAAGCATCCAAATATATTGTTTTCAAAATTGGGATGTGTCGCACCCAATTTCCTTCAGAACTAAAAAACCTGTTAACACGTCAGTTATGTGGTTTGATCGCAACCATAAGAGGAAGCGATCGCCCTTAAAGACGCAACAGAAATTAAATTTCAGCAGCTATCTTGTCTAGTCTGTCATTGGTGTCCTTTGCCAGTTGAAGGCAGCGAACACTAGAGGCGAATCCACCTGCGGCAGCAACAGATCCTTCTGTGGCCTTGCCGGATAGCAGTAGTCCAACACCGAGCAAGCTGATCACAGCAAAAGCCGCCGTCATTGCCAAAGCTAAATTAAAACTCCACCGAGCTTGACGGAGGCGTTCTTGGGCAATGCTCAACTCCACTGCTGAATAGGTCTTGGTGCAGCTATCGGGAGTAGATGCGTTTTCTTCCTCAGAGGATCGATGATTTGGTAACATATAATTTCTTGCTTCTAAATTAGTTGGAATTGATTTAGGAGAAATGTTTGAGTGCCTAGCTGGTAGGTCGCAACTACCAGATGGGCATTTACTTTTCGTTTCCATTAGCAGGTAGTTGATTAATATACTGTGGTTAGATGATGGCTCCTGTGCCGCACGCAACTTCATCAATTAATAGGCAGCATTCCACAGAATTTAATTGTCTGCCTAGAGCTTTATTTAAGATGTCAGCACAACGTTGATACAATCCAGGCAATTTTACAGGATTAGCAACATCACCAAAACCGTTGAGTGTTTTCCCAGCTTGACGGACATCGCTGATATCAACAAATACTGCTACATCATCTGTAAATCTTTCATCTGTGGAAAGTTCCAACAGAGTTTGATAAGATGCAACCCAACCTTCCCGGTTATCGCCAACATGAATGGTAACGCGATCTCCTTCTATATCGGTTTGTGTAAACTCACGACGTAAGTTTTCTGGAGTGCTGCCAATTTCGCCTTGTACCGTGACATGAAGGCGATTACGGATAGGAAAAAGTTGATTAATGTAAGTCCTGAAAAATACAGGATTGGCTGCTGGTGTAGTTTCGGGAAATGTCACACCCTGACGTTTTCTTTCAAGCTCTCGAACCATAATCAAGTCTTGTTGCTTTTGAACAGATTACGACTATACGCCAAGTAGGTTGAGGATAAAAGATTGCAAAATTTCCCACTTTGCGCTACGTCTGTAGCTGTACCAATTGCAACGAAACTTCATAATGTCTGATGACTTTTCCTACTAAGAAAGTTGGTCGGGTGAATGATGGTGAGTGAGCATCTAAGGTAATTCCCAGAACTCATACTGTGAGTTGTGCAAGAGTGCGTAGTTTGCCGTCGCAGACATCGCTCCTCCCAATCAAGCGAGGAAACCCCAATCGCAACCATGTGAAAAGTAGCCTGAATATCTTGCAAATTCTTCCATTGATATTGATAAAACCTCTGCTACAGTTGCCCTTGAGCAAATTGAAAAACATATACTGCAACTCATAGAACAACTGGCACAAAGTTAGTGGCGATCGCCCTCCAAAAAATTCTTAGAGGAAAAGTTATCACAAGAGGAGCGAGGAGAGCGGCGGTAAACTACGCACCCTTGAAAGACCATACCTTTATTAGTACAACTAAACTTTAAAACTAGCGAAGTCCACCCGTGATGTACAGCGTTTCGCCAGTGATCCAGGCGGAATCAGAGGAAGCAAGGAAGACAACAGCAGGGGCGATGTCCTGTGGCTGTCCAATGCGACCTAGTGGTGTTTGCGCTTCCGTCTGTTTGCGACCTTCGCTTTCGGTAATTCCTGCTGTGTGCGTACCCTCGGTTTCTACCATACCAGGATTGATGGAATTGACCCGGATATGACGGGAACCCAACTCTTTGGCGAGGGACTTTGTGATGGCATCAACAGCTGCTTTGGTTGCGCTATAGATTGAAGCATTCGGGGGCGCGAGGGTGCTGACGATGGAACTGATATTGATAATGCTGCCGCCTGCCGAGTCGAAGTGTTTTACGGCTTGTTGCGAGGTGAGGATCAATCCCAGAACATTTATATCGAATTGCTTATGGAAGTGCTGTTCGGTGATGTCTTCGATTGGGGAAAATTCATAAATTCCCGCATTGTTGACCAAAATATCAACCCTGCCGAATGCTTGCTGTGTTTCTGTGAACAGATGTTCAATCTCTGCTTTTTTGGCAACATTTGCCTGAACTGCGATCGCCTTTCCACCGATGCTAATAATCTCATCCACTACGTGATCAGCCCCTTCTTTGCTAGAGGCATAATTGACAACCACTGCTGCACCTTCGGCAGCCAGATGTTTGGCAATCGACGCTCCGATGCCTTTAGACGCACCTGTAACAACTGCGACTTTTCCCTCTAGTTTTGTCATACCTGCAATCCCTGTATTTATTGGGTTGAAAATATCTGTCCGAAACAGGTGCATTCTTACAAGAATGCAAGCTCTTAATTTAAGATACCAGTTAACTGAGAGCTTACACACTTAGTTAGATCAACGGGTAACGATAAAGACAGCCAGAGCGATCGCCTCCCATAAAATCAAGAGAGCAAAAACACCAAAGCAGCGAGAGGGTAAGCATCACACTTATTCAATCATCAGATAGAGTCAGAGCGGGGAAACTAATGATACTTTGAAATGATGGAACGCTCATCTCAACCGCCGAAGTGAATAACTTAGTATTAATTGCCCTGACCCTCACCGCGTCTATGGTTCTATCACCAGTCAGCATTGGTGGTACTGCCCAAGGTTCAACCCAAGCCATCAAAATGTCTTCATTTAACCTCAGTTCCCAAAAATGGCAAAACCGAGTGCTACTGGTCTTTGCACCGTCTGTTAATAACCATGATTACCAACAACAGATGCAGTTATTTAACCAGCACCAAAACGGTTTTACAGACCGGGATTTAGTTCTGGTTCAGGTTTTGGCAACAGATAAAAGCTATGCCAACGGACAGTTAATAGATGAATCTTCTGTGGCCAATTTGCGAAATCGCTTTGGAGTTGACAAAGATAATTTTCGCGTTATTTTGGTAGGCAAAGATGGTGGTGTTAAGCACACTGAGACCACACCAGTTCAGGCAACAGCAATTTTTGAGCAAATTGATGCTATGCCCATGCGTCAACAAGAAATGCGTTATTCGAGGTAGAAACTAACTATTATGATCATTGTCCATCATCTCAACAACTCGCGATCGCAGCGTGTGCTATGGCTACTTGAAGAATTAGGCATCGAATACGAAATTAAGTACTACGAACGCGACTCAAAGACAATGCTGGCTCCGACATCGCTGCGAGAAGTTCATCCGCTTGGCAAGTCACCAGTAATTACAGATGCAGGGCTGACTGTTGCTGAGTCGGGCGCTATTATCGAATACATAGTAGAGCGATACGGCAATGGTCGGCTAATTCCAGAATCCGGCACACCAGAGCGTCTGCGTTACACATATTGGCTGCATTACGCCGAAGGCTCGGCAATGCCACCTCTGGTAATGAACCTCATCTTTAACCGTTTTGGGACAGGAGACAGCAGAGCAAACGACGCATTTATCGCGCCCCAAATCAAGCTTCACTTTGATTACATAGAAGCTGAACTTGGTAAGAGTACGTGGTTTGTAGGCTCAGAATTCACCGCCGCCGATATCCAAATGAGCTTTCCTCTGGAATTGGTTGCTCTACAAGCCGAACTTATCTCAAGCCGACCAAAGATTCAGGAATTTATCGAACGCATCCATGCGCGACCTGCCTACAAACGCGCCCTTGAACGTGGAGGCAAATACGACTACGCCAACAGCATTTAATAATTCTTGTACAAGAGCGATATCTACGATAAGCTCCGCTAACGCCTGTCTCCTTAAATTCAAATGCCTGTGAATGCCTGTGGTGGTAAACTACGCCATTTTCCATAGTTTTGTGTATAGTACATGAATACTATACAAAGCTAACTCGATTACTTCTAAAACGGTATCGAGTATAATGGCTGCGCCGTCTCCTAAAAGTGATGTCCACCACGCCCCTACCAAGCCAGCAACAAGTCAACGCTACTCCCAAACATGAATTGATTACGGGGGTAGTGGAACGTCTGACATATTACTCCCAAGAATCGGGTTACACGGTGGCACGTTTACAACGCCCTGGTGCAAAGGAACTCACTACGATTACTGGTAGCTTTGCAGATATCCAGCCAGGACAAACACTGCAACTAACCGGCTTTTGGCGCGAACACCCCCAGTATGGTTTGCAGTTCCAAGTTGTTAATTATAAAGAAACCAAACCTGCCACCCTTACAGGAATTGAGAAGTATTTAGGTAGCGGTCTAATTAAAGGTGTTGGCCCTGTAACTGCCAAACGCATCGTCGCCCACTTTGGGATAGAGACTTTAGAGATTATTGAAACCCAAATTGACCGACTAATTGAAGTCAACGGCATCGCCAAAAAACGCATCAAGTTAATTAAAAACGCCTGGGAAACCCAAAAAGCCATCAAAGAAGTGATGGTATTTCTGCAAAGTCATGGTGTCTCTACTACTTATGCAGTCAAGAT
>NZ_JACJRY010000068.1:0-27760 GCF_014697485.1 Anabaena sp. FACHB-83
GTATGGCTTGTCCCCAAGGTGGGGATAAAAACCAGCATCTTTCTAAATCTGTAATTTGTTCTTTCATGCTTTCCCCTTCAACAAACAATTAATGGCTTGGGAATCAAGAGATGCAATTCGTTTTTTAATTTGATGCGGAGGATTTTCTAGAAATTGTTTGAGGTGTCCAATCCCAATTTCATAATGCTTGGGAGTATGTTTGTTAGCTTTCAACCAGCCGCGTTGTATCCAGAAACGAACAATGGATAAATTCAGAGATAGAATACTAGCGATTTGATGACAGGTATAGTTGTCTGAATCAATCAAAACTTTAGCCATAAATAACTCTCTAAAATTTGATTAGCAATCGCCCCAACATAAGCACTCATTCAAGCGATTGCTATTTCCTAATCAACACTCTCGAATACAACTGAAAGCTGTTGATTGGTTTCTAGTTCACATTTCAAATATGAAAGTGCTGTTTTAGCATCACTAACTGTTAAATCTGGTTGATAATCGAGTGCTTGGTAATCAGGATGTTTTTCGATTTGAGATATCAGATATTTTGCAGATTCAACTAATAGCAATAAATCTGGTAAATCCATTGATTTTGCTCCTTCTGTCTGGAACTAAAACTTCTTGATGACTGACAGTACAAATCCATGTCCGGTGTTTTTTATTTGTGCCTGTTTCTTGTCCAACAAATGCTGAATGATAGTCTGTGAAAACTGAACACGGTGTAGAGGTATAGAACCACCAGAACCACGCAGCGATCGCAGTAGTCTTGCAGCAGTTCTCTCAATGTAAGGATCGAAAACTTTAGGCATCGTCAGAACCTCCAATCGCTGCTAATTGCTGCTGAAGTGCTTTGATTTGCTGTTGATGTTCGTCAATTTCGGCTTGCAATTGCTGTTGTATCTCTGCAACAGAAAGCGTTTGAATCTGGTCGTCAGAGTAATGGCGGACTTCATCAGAATTCTTGTCAGGAAGTACCGTATACCGCCAAGAATTACCGTACTCGTGTGCTAATTGTGTTCCAGCAGGTTTGTACTCTAAGCCGATGACTATGCCTTGTTGTGTACGCTGCCCGAATATGAATCTGGGGTAATCCCAGTGTTTAGGGATGGATATTGTGGGTTGCATTGTTTTAGTTAGTAAATGATTGATTGGGGAAGGGGAAAAGGGCAAAGGGTAAGGGAATAGAGACTAAGCTTTAACCTTTCCCCTTTAACCTTTTCCCTGAGTCACGCTGCAATACTTTCGTCAGTGGTTATGGTCATACTTGCAGCTAGAAAATCATCAAGTGCGACTACTGCGTTCAATGGCTTGGCGTATTGCTCATTGTCGATTTCGTTTGACCAATGAGTGATGTATTGGAAAACCAAACCCAACATCGATTCACCTTTATAAACGCGGTAATTCTTCGGACAAGCGCCATTGCAGTAAACGAGTTTGTAACCGGGAATTTCGATTACCTCAGCATTTGGATGAGTTGGGGGCAAAAGTATTTTTTCGCAGCATTCCCCCCAATCTGCTTCTTGATGGAAAGACATATTTGCTGTATGAGTGCATTTATCGTGATGAGGTAGCGATCGCTCTCTCAGGATGCGACCGCTTTTCTACTGTTGGTACTATGCCGCCACAGATTGTCTAATTCCAAGTTGAGCGATCGCAGCATCAATATCAACAGCCGTGCGACTGCCTCCCAACTGGCTTTGTCGGCTGTACCATTGGCCTTGGAGGTTACAGCCGAGGAAGCCAACACGCTGGCGGTTCACGTATAGGGTTGTGCTAAACGAGAGCCAGTCTATTTCACCGTGTGTTATTCCATATTTTTGACAAGCTGTTTCTAATTCTTCGCTGAGGCGTTCATTCCGTTCTCTGGGAGTTTCGGGTAATGTTGCTTTAACTTCCTGTACTCTTGTAGCGAACCAGTCACGGTCAAACGCTAATCTTCCGCCGTCAACCAACTGCACCCAAACAGTTATTCCGCCTTCCAGCCAGATAGTACGGACTGATTCGGGGTCTACTTGGATAATCTCGCCAATGATGCGACGGTCACGAGATGTTAGGGGATCTAAAGTTGGGGCTATCGCTTCAGCTTGCTCCGCAACGTACCCGTTCAGTTCGGCTTGAGCAATCGCTTGTTCGTTGGGGGCAATTCTTTTGCTGTGCGTTAGACCGCAATCGGTGGGCGGTTGCTGGGCGGGGGTTGTATGTGGCATGATGGGAATCTCCATGAATATGTGGAACAAAAGGCGATTGCTTCCAAAGTTTCCGAGGCTGAGGGCATTGCCTTTTGTTATGCTTTTATATTCGCATTTTTAAGTAATAGTGTCAATATGCGTATTCGCATTTTTAGGGTATAGTATCTATTATGAGATTATGGAGGTATGACAGTGCAAAATCGAATCAAAAAATTTATTGAAGAGAAAGGCATCAGCCGATATAAGTTCTGGCAAGACACTAAACTTGGCAGAGATACTGCTTATCGACTATGCAATGACCCCAACTACATCCCTACGGGCAGTGTATTAGACAAAATTTGTACTACTTATAAAGTTCAGCCAGGAGAATTTCTGCTTTGGCTTCCTGATGATGAGCCTGGGCTTGAAGCATTGGCTGACAACCTAATATCGGAAGTTGACGAAATGCCGGAGATTCAAAAACACTCTCGCAAGCAATCAGCAGATCAATTGGATGGAATAGTGTTGCCATTTGAAAGGAGATCGGCATGAGCGTGTTTCATCAAAGGCAATTACAGCTTTTGATGATTAGTTCTAGCACTGTCAATCCTTCTATTTATCTTTTTTTCTTCTTCAATCAGCAATTACATTTATTTACCTTGCTCAAGATCAAGTGCAGACAGATTTTGAGCAAATTGTCCTGAGCTAGAAGAGGTGGACGAATGAACAACCCACCCCGTAAGAGTAAGAAAGCTACCTCTGACAAATCACAGAATTTAGAATCGCTCAACTCAGACATCTCCTTTCTAGAAGATCCAGCTTCAGCAACAATTGACGTTTCTGCTGTTGAAATTCCTGAATTAACCGAGCAGGAGCAGAGCGATCGCCTGCATTTGGAACGCAAAGTTGAAAGAGCGTTTTTTGAGGCAGGTAAGGCTTTGGCAGAATTACGCGATCGCAAACTCTATCGTTCCACTCACCGCACATTTGAGGAGTATTGCCGTGATAGATTTGGGCATAGTCGGCAACAGTCAAATTATCTGATTGCCGCAGCTGGTGTTTACGAAAATCTGACAACCAATGGTTGTCAAAATGTGACGGATGAAAATTTGACAACCATTGGTTGTCAAATTCTGCCAACAAGTGAACGACAAGTTAGACCCTTGGTTCCTTTGACAGTAGAGGAACAACTTACTTGTTGGCAGTCCGCAGTCAAAGAAGCTGGTGGTAAAGTGCCAACTGGCCGCATTGTTAAAGATGTCGTGCAAAGGATAATAGAGAGTACCAAAATACCCAACACCTACCAAATTGGCGAAGTCTGCCAGATTTTAGTCAAAGACAACCCTGATTTGCGGGGGAAAGGTGGCTGTTGGTGCATCGTGACTTATGTTAGTGAGTTTAGCTGTACGGTGAAAACTTGGGATTATGAACTGACGGTTGGGGTGCAGCATTTGAAATCGTTCAATTATCTGCCTGCTGAGTGTCAGCAGATGCAGGAGATTTGCGATCGCATCAATAGGGTGTACTCTAGTGAATTGGAAGAATCAGTGCAGAGGTTCTTAGAGTCGCTGGGAAAGTTGAATCGGGCTTATTTGACGAGCTTGGAAGAGAAATTTTTGAGTGTCTTGGAATCGGAGATACTACTTAATAATGGAATTTCCAATTACACATAATGCAACTCAAAATATTCATAGTATCTTGATAAGAAATAGTTTTTAACTAAATGTAATTGGGAATATTAAGAAGGATAGGCTATCTCATGTTTTAGCTAAAAGCCAAGGAAATTAAAAATTTATGACTAATGATTCCCATCGCAATTCTGTTGTTAATGCAGCTGCCACAACTAAAATTCAGCACCCTCAATTAACAGATTTACCTTTGAGTACAGCACGCAGAATGTATAAAGGTGGGATTAGACCTGGCGAACCGATAAGAACTGGGATGGAAGCTCAAAAAATGTTAGAGAATATCCCACCTTCCCAACGTGCAGGGGTTGACGGAAAATCTGCGGCTAGTAATGTCGAGCAGTACTTATCAGATAAACACGCCAGTCATATTAAGCCTCATAGCAAAGGTGGATCTAATAATCCCAATAATATTAAATGGGAAAACGCCAAAGACAACATTGCTCGTGGTGCTAAAACCATGACTTGGCAAGAGAAGATGAGATTAGATGCTCAATGGCATTTTGACAATCTAAAAGGAGCAGCCAAAGCAGGTTTTCAAGCTGCACCTGTGGGGGCTGCTGTCGGTGCGATGACGGCTCTACCTTTTTCGCTTTTAACTCATGCACTGCGTGTAGTTCGAGGAGAAATTTCTGCACAGGAAGCTGCTACAGCAACTTTAAAAGATACAGTCGTGGGCGGTGCAGTTGGAGGCGCAACAGCATTTGCCACTACAGCAGTCGTGGCAGCTTGTCCACCCATTGCGATCGCTTTAACCGCAGCAGCACCAGCTTTAGCTGTTATTGGAACTGCGGGTATGATTAATCAATTTTTTAAAATTCTTGAAGATCATAAACAGGATGTCAGGATATATTACGAATCTTTAACGCAGCAAGAACTGAAACATTTACAAGCGATTGAAGATGAATTGATTTATGAACACAAGAAAAATTTAGAGTTTTTGTCTCAAGCAGAAGCAATTAATCAAGAAATAACAAATCGTGCAATTGCATCAGGGATAGAAGGGGCTATGCAACGTTTACGTGACTCAGTGGCTATTGCCCAATCGCTAGGAATAACATCAGCAGATAGCAAATTATTAACTGATTCGTAAGGTCTTCATCTTTTCTCCCATCGTCAATACTTATTTTATTTATAAAACTAATAATATTTATGGTTCCTCTTGTGTTTGGTGCATTAGGGTTGGCAGTTGGTACTGTTGCGGGTGCTTTTACTGCTCATGCTGCTGGCGAAAAAGATAGACAAGCAGCTAAACACCACAGAAAAATTGCTAATGAATTAACGGATAAATATAATTCTTTAAAAAATAAATATGATGAACTAGCTGATGACAGCAAAAACCAGATTAAGAGATTAACTGATCAACACGCTCTAGATGAAGTAGAAAAAGATTGCTTACGGTTGGCAGTACGTTTGCAGCAAAACCTTATCTTTTTAATGTGGGAAATAGATAGAGAACCTACAGTAGATGCTTTAACTAGTTTTCAAACAGCAGTTGAACAAACTAACCAAGTTCTCTCCCAGTTACAAGAAGAGTTAATTATTGTTCCTTATGATTACTGTACACGTATTTTAAAAACAATAGAACTAACTAAACGAATCAACATTATAATCCCTAGTGGTATTGATAATACAAATATTCTCAGCGTTGATTTAGGGAGAACTTACACAAAGACTTGTGTTAGCCATGAACCTAATAGTGTAGTGTTTATTTCTGCTAATGTGGAGCAACTTTCTTTTGAACAAGGTCATGGTCATAGTGTATTTGAATCTAAAGTTATTAATCCTTTAAGTAATTTGTGGATGGAATACCAAGGTAGTACTTATGCTTTTGGCCAGTTAGCAGCAGAGTTAGGAGCGAATTTAGGAGTCGGTAAATCTAAGGTTGAAGATGGACTTATCAAAGTGTTGATTAGTGCAGCTTACTTCAAACTTGAAGGGAATACCTCAGTCATACTCAGCCTACCTTTTCATTCCTTAGAGCAATTTGAAATAGAAAAATCACAACTGACTAGTCAGATGCTTGGAACTCACGTTTTCAATTTCCGAGGTCAAACTTTATCGCTAAACATTACTAAGGTTTGGGTAATGCCACAAGGCTACGGTAGTCTTCTGTGGTCTGAAGCTCAATCTAAGAAGTCAAGAACCAGTCCCGATTTTATCAAAATTCCCTTAGCCATTGTTGATATTGGATTTCAAACCATTGACTTTTTGATGGTAGACAATTTCCGCTTTGTTAAATATCTTTCTAAAAGTGAAGACTTTGGTATGAGCAAGTTCTACGAAATGATAGCAAAGGAAATCGAGGGCGCAGACAGCCAATCTCTGGTGCTGATTTCTGCTGTTAACAAACCCAAAGGCGAACGCTTCTATCGTCCCAACGGTGCTATGAAACCTGCTAACCTCGATGATTTTCTTCCCAATCTAGTAGAGATGTTTTCTCGTGATATTTGCAGCCGTGTCCTTGCTTGGTTGCCAGAGCGTGTCACAGATGTGATTATCACTGGTGGAGGCGGTGAATTCTTTTGGGAAGATGTGCAACGTCTGTTGAAAGAGGCTCAAGTTAATGCCTACTTAGCTGCACCTTCCCGTCAAGCCGATGCTCTAGGGCAGTACATTTATGGTGAAGCACAATTGCGCTCTCGTCGTTCTTCTAGTGCCGAAACTGTAGCTGGATAAAAATTTGGTTCTTGAGAAAATTAGAAATTCATTTGCAACAATTCATTGGCGAACCATTACCAAGAATGGCAAAGATTATCTCCAGGCGTACTATCACTACGAGTTTTAGAGTAAGGGCGATCGCTTGATCAAGTCATCGAAGTATATCCCCAAGCGGTTACTGAAGCGCGTTCAGCAGATGGAGCGAGAGAAGGCAGGGGTTAGGGAGATTTTGGCTGTGGTAATCGGCTAGGCGGATGCTGGGGGTGCGGGAGAGCGAACCCCTGGAAGCGATAGTTGAGGCAGTGTTGAAATGCTTGACTAACCTGAGTTCGAGATAATCTGAAAACCTTACGATCACGTCGAACAAACAGCACAACAACCTTAACCCTAACTGACGTTATTTTAATTTCTCACCGATGTGCTGGTACAACAACTATAAGATGATCAACTTATGGTTGTCAGTCCATGTGCAAAGGATTCCAATCGCCAGAAGGAACGAACGCCGCCCAAAAGAAAGGATGTTTATAATCCTGACTTTCAAGTATCTCCAACTGTGCTTCTCGCAGTGCTTCATGCCTGCCCTTACCAGCTTTAAGTTTTGAATAATATTTTACCATTAGTTCCTTAGTTGCCTCATCGCTTACCTTCCACAGGCTTAAAACTTGACTTTGAGAACCTGCAATTACCAAAGCACGACGTAAACCATAAACACCTTCACCAACTTTGACATCACCTTTTCCGGTATCGCAGGCAGACATCACAACTAACTGAGTTCCCCGCAGGTTCAATCCTGCCACTTCAAGTGCTGTCAATACACCATCATCACTATTCGTTGGTAATTTATTGCGAATGTTGATGTTTGCTAGTGCTAGTCCAGAACGCAGTAAGGGGTTTTCTAACTTCAATATTTGGGGGCTTGGCTGTCGAATTGAGCTACCTAGCGACGGACTTAAATTTATTTCTTGGTCGGAGAGAAAGAAACCGTGGGTAGCCAAATGCAGGATACTAGGAGCTT
This sequence comes from Anabaena sp. FACHB-83, assembly GCF_014697485.1. Lineage (NCBI taxonomy): Bacteria > Bacillati > Cyanobacteriota > Cyanophyceae > Nostocales > Nostocaceae > Anabaena > Anabaena sp. FACHB-83. Next base: position 7,527 of record NZ_JACJRY010000068.1, read on the forward strand.
GAAGTTGTTTTACAGCAGTTTCTGTTGCATCTTTGCCAAGAAATACTTTGGCATTTGGTAGAATGTCTTTAATCGCCACGGCTTCTGCTTTTGTTGCTGCAAGAGGGTAAAACAGATTGTTGACAAAATCGTTAGAACGCAAATTTTGAGAAGAACCCGTTGATTTAGCTATTGCTTTAACAGTCTGGACTCGTCCGTAATCAATATCTGCTAGTACCACTGGACTTGAGCGGCTTGTGGCGGGTGATTTAAAGCGTAATAAATCCCTTCCTGTTGTGAGATAAGAAAAAGCGTAGCGTTGAATTAGATATTGTCCTTGTTCATCCACTAGGGCTTCAAAGGGAAGCAATGTTAATTGTCCGTCTAGGGAAAGTAAGATATGACGTGTATTACCCAATAAAGGACGGATAGGTTTCATGAGTTGCTCATCAAGCTGGCGAGATGCTTTCTGGACTTGTCGTAAAAATTCCGGTTTTCTCAAACCTGCTTGTAGGTTACGTGCTGACTCATTAATGATTGCAACCTCGCCCAAATCAACCCACTTTGGTTCTCCCTTCGAGTGCAACACAACCGCAGCATAGCGGAGGTTGCCCCATTTTTCACTCTCTTTCTTCGCTTTGGCATTGAGAGGTTGATATTGTACAAATTCTACCAAAGCTCCATTCTGGGGAATTTTGGCTTGGATGGCTGCTAACTGCACAGGTTGTATTTCCTGACGAAATTCTGCACTTTTCTCGCTGATTGCTGCTTCTAATCTTTGTCTTTCTTTTTCTAATTGCTCAATTTTAACTTTATATTGCTCAGGAGCTTGTCTTTCAAGTTCTTGGAATACTAGTGCAGATAACTGTTTTTGTATGGTCAACCATTCATCAAATAATTTTTGGCTTTCTGGGTTGCGTTCTAGTTGACTACGTAATATCTGTATACTGTCAGCCACTGCATCTAACACTTTTCCTTTGCGGCGTAGGGTAGTAGTTAGGGCAAGGCGGGCTGTCTTAGAATCGTTAGGTGAAGACTGGAGATGTAAAGAAATAGTTGTATAGGTCGTACCCAAGACAGTGTTTATGTAATCTAGCTTCTGACTTTCAGAACCAGCAACAAGATTTTGAGTAAGGTTTTTTTGTTCAATCTCAAGTCCTTGAGAAAAATATTCAGTAGCTAACTTGTAATCGCCTTTAGAGTAGTATAAAAGTCCTATATTATTAATAATAAAAGCTGTCTCAGGATGATTGTTACCATATACCTCTTTATATTTTACCAATGATTTTTTGTAAAATTCTTCAGCTTTTTTATATTTTTTTTGTACTCTATATAGTTCACCTATGTTATTGAAAAGTTTTGCACTATAGAGATGATTATTTCCTAATATGCTTAAAGATTTTTGATACAGTTTTTCTGCATCTGCATAGTTACCTTGCATGTGGTAAACTTGCGCTAAATTATTGGATATTATTGCAACACCAATATAATTTTCTCCTAATTTTCCTCTGATTTTAGATAAAGAATCTTGATACAAAGATATAGCTTCTTTAAATTTTCCCGTTCGAGTATAGAGTACTCCCAAGCTATTTGTAATAATTGAAAATTTTTCTTCTAAAGGATTTCTAACTTGCTCATCCACAAATATAACTGGATATTTAGTTAAATTTTCAATCAAAATAAAGCTTTTTTCTACTATGGTTCTAGAGCTTTGATAATATAATTCTGCATCTTTATATCTTCCTATTGAATAGGATAACAGTCCTAAACTATGGAGATTAGCTGCTACATCAAGATTTTCTCCTACATTTTCTTTAAGTATCGCTATGGACTCTTTATAAAGAGGTTCAGCTTCTATATATTTACCTCGTTCTCTATAAAGTTCTGCCAAATTGTAAAGATTTTCAGCTACACTAAAATGCCTGTCTCCTCGTAGGCGCTTTTTTTTTGAACAATCTCCTCTGCTACGAGTATTGCCTCCTGGAGTTTACCTTGATTTCGTAGTTTGATAAGCTGTTGTTCTATCTGCTTTAAATTTGTCAAATCTTGCTCTTGTTTTATATTTCCTTGTTCTGTAGCATAGTTGTAGCACTGTTCAAATCCTTTTTGAAATAAAGCAAGTGTTTTTTGAGAAAAATTTCTGACATTTTGAGGGTTGTCTCTGATAATTTTATCTATTCTTGAGTACTCTTCATAAGAAAAATTATTCTTGACAAAATCAAAATAGCATCCGCAATAACGAGAGCGTATGGAAGCTGACACTTTAAGTGGTGGTGGAAGCGGCTGAGTCATGCACTCTGTAATGAAGCTTTCTTCAATTTGAGCATATCTATATTCATCAGTTTGGGCTAAAACGGGTTTTGATCCTAATAAAGCAACGCTGATGATTGCTAAGTTAAGTGGGGTTATTATTTTCATTCCGTCAAAAAAAATATATATCAGATAAAATGTATATTGAGTCTATATAAAAAAGTAGTAAAAAGCAACAACATAAAGCGATAACATTAGTTCCTAATCAGTAATGAACACAGAGTTAGATACAACTTTAGAGCGATACGAAGCAGCACTCCAAAGTCTAAAGGGAACAAGAAAAATAGAAGTGGCACAAGTTCTGATACTTCTGAATGCACGGGATGTAGTGCAGATAGCTTTGAAGGAACAGAAAAGCATCCCCACCAGTAGATTGCAGAAAGTCATCGAGTTAGATGCTCTCCTCAGAGAAAAAGCGCAACTAATTACCAAAGCCGTCAATAACAAAAAAGACAAGCAATTAGCTGATTGGCGCGAAAGTGTGCAACCAAGTGCAGAAGCTTGGTGGTGGAAACTGGACAATATCGCACCTCCTCATACTTGGGATAAGTTAGATTGGCTGTGGAAATTACTCTCGGTTGTTGGTTGGACTGCGAACCTAAGTTTACTTGTTACTATTGCTACTCGTTTTCTTGGTGGTGGGGGAGTGGGATTACTTGGTGCTGCGGCTGTGACTTTACCAAGTATTCTCGCTTTACTACAGGCTAGTAGCGAACTCACTCAAGCAGGTTCAGAAGGGTTTGAAAAGTTACTGGAAAAACTGAAGATTCCCAAACATTATCAACAAGAGGCAAAATTGGCTTCAACGGGAATAATGTTTGCAATTCTTATAAGCTTTTGGTTTGCTCTACCGTCAGTATCGAAAATATACAACAGCAATGGGTTGAAAAATTATCGAAAAGGCGATTTAGGTACAGCAGAAAAAGATTATCAGCAAGCAATTTCTCTAGATGAAGATAATATTGAAGCGCATTACAATCTGGGTAATCTTTACGAAGATTGGCTGGAGTTTGATCAAGCTAAAAAGCAATATCAAATAGCAGTAGCAGACGGATTACCGCAAGCTTATAACAATCTTGGTCGCTTGTACATTCAGGAAAAAAAATATTCCCAGGCTGCGGTTTTACTAGCGAAAGGTTTAGTGCTGACTGAGGAGAAAAACAGCACTCCAGAAGTTAAATATAGTTTGTTAAAAAATCTAGGATGGGCAAGGTTAGAACAAAACAGATATGAAGAAGCACAACAAACTTTGCAAGCAGCTATTGGAATTACTAGAAACCCAGATGCAAAAAATTACATTCCTAATCCTGGCGCTGCTCATTGCTTGTTAGCACAAACTTTAGAGAAACTAAAGCAGCCAAAAGCTTTGGAACAATGGCAGCAATGTAGTCATTTCGGTTCTAGGCTGAATGCTGATGAGGACACTTGGCTGTATCTAGCCAAAGAAAAGTTATCTAAATCAAAAGTAAGTAAGGCAGGAAAATAATGCGGAGATATCACAAATTAAACAGAGTAATTGGAATACTTTTTTGTGTATTTTTGGTTAATTTATTGATACCTAGCTTTGCACAACAACAGGTACTAAATTTTATTTCTGAAATAAATGGTAAAGTTGAAATTTTACGTGCTGGACGAAATAATTATCAACCTGCATACCCAGGCGATTTTCTAAATCCTACGGATAAGTTGCGGTTAGAACAAGGTGCTTCAGTAAAAGTTATTTGTAATAACCTATCAATTTGGAATCTTAAAACTAGGGGAGAATTTGAGATTCACAAGGGTTGTCAATCTACAAATAGAATAATTCTTATTAGACAAGGAAGCAATACTAGCGATACTCGTGCGGGGAATAACTCTAAAATTCCCTATCTTATTAATCCAAGAAATACAGCAATTCTCAATCAACAGCCTACTTTAAGTTGGAATCCAGTCAAAAGTGTAACTGGTTATAGAGTGCAGATATCTGGTGGAGAACTTGATTGGACAACAAATGTTAATCAGCCGATGGTCGTTTATTCTGGAAAGCAGCCTTTGAGATCAGGTGTTTTTTATGAAGTCGTGATTACTGCTAGTAATGGTGTATCCACAAAAGATATAGATGATCCGACATTCTTTGTGTTGAGTGATTCTGATATTCACCAAATCAAAACTGACATTACAAAATTGCAACAACAATCGTTAAATAATGAATCAAAAACTATTACGTTAGCACATCTGTATAGAAGCCAAGATTTAAATGCAGATGCAATTGATGTATTAGAAAAATTAGTAAAATCTGGCACTAAAATAACGTCTGTTTATCAACTATTAGGAAATATCTACCAGCATATAGGCTTAAATTTATTAGCAAGAGAAAAGTATTTAATAGGACTCAAACTTGCTCAAGGAGAGAACAATCTGGAAGCACAGGCAGGTATCCAAGTTAGACTAGGGGAAGTGGATGAAACCTTAAATCAGCCACAACAAGCATTGCAAAGTTATCAAGCAGCTATTGCTAATTATCAAGTTTTGGGAGATGAAGAACAAGTACGGAGACTAAAACAAAAATTGGATAAGTTTCAACAATGAGAAGTATCTTCAACTAGGTTTTAAAATTTACATAAAATTGAAAGGTTAATTATGCGTAATGTTAAATCTGACTCTGACTATTTATATTGGCAATTACTCCCAGTTTTTGTACATCGCACTTTCAGTTTATTTGTCTATATTATATTTTTCTCACAGTCAGTATTAGCATCTGTTAAGAGTGAAGGAATAAAGAACTCTCAGCAGCCAATAAGAGAACAAAATGCCGTTAGTCCTGATAAACAACAAGATTATGCAAGAGCTAAACAACTATTTCAGGAAAGTCAGTTACTTTACAGAAAAGCTACCATAGAGTCTCGAAAATTAGCAATTGAAAAGAGCGAGCAAGCTTTAAAAATTTGGCAGAAATTAGAAGAAAAAGAGGAGGAAGCTGAAACCCTTAACTTTATTGGCTTACTTTACACTCTAAATCGTGAAAATAAAAAAGCATTAACTTTTTTTGAACAAGCCTTGGATATCTGGCGTGAAAAGAAGAATCGCTTGAAGCAAGCTGAAACCTTATTTGTGATTGGGAGTGTATATTCTTATTCTGATGAACAGGAAATGGCACTCAAGTATTTACAAGAAGCATTACTTTTATACAAGGCAGAAAACCAGTTTACTAAACAAGGACAAACATGGTATCTTATCGGCACCGTTTATACTAAATTGAGTAAGACTCAACAAGCTCTTGATTCCTTGAATGAAGCATTAGATATTCAACTTGCTCAGAATGATTTGCCCAGACAAGTTACGACCCTTGGTGCTATCGGGTCAATATATACTATCTTAGGTGAGCCGGAAAAGGCACTGACAACCTACAATCAAGCACTGGAAATTCAGCGCAAAAGGGGTGATTTGCTAGGGCAAGCTGATATCCTGACTCAAATAGGCAACCTCCAGGTTTCATTGGGCAAAAACCAAACGGCAGTAGAAACTTTTAATACGGCGCTAAATTTACGACAGATAGCACAACAGGATCGGACAGAAAAAGATATTTTATTTAGTATCATCAACCAAAGCTTGATTTTAACTAATCTAGCTCACGCCCACAGTTACTTAGGCAATTACCAGCAAGCTTTGGAATATGGTGAGCAAGCGCGAAAACTAATGCAAAAAGTAGGCGATCCTTCCAAAGAAGCTAGAGTTCTTTATGTCATTAGCACCATATATTATTTAAAGGGCGACTATAAAAAACAACTCGCAATCTTGGAAGAAGCTTTGGAACTGCAACGCTCAGTCAATGATCAATCAGGGCAAATCGATACTTTCAACGATATTGCTGGAAGGTATCAATCATTTGGTGACTATCAACAAGCATTGAACTATCATAACCAAGCATTGGAGTTAGCACGTCAGATAAAATCTCCTGCTCAGGAGGCAGAAACCCTCAGCAAAATAGCTGGGATATACCGCGATTTAGCAGAATATAACTCAAGTGTTAATTATTTTGACCAAGCACAGGAGATATACGGAAAAATAGGTGATAAATACAAACAAGCCCAAACTTTAGATGCAATTGCAGGTGTCTGGCACACATCACAAGATTATCCCAAAGCATTGGAGAAATATCAACAGGCACTGCAATTGTGGAGACAACAGCAGATTCCCTTTGGACAACTGGTTTCACTCTTGGGAACGGTTAGAACTTACGAGTCATTAGAGAATTATCCTAAAGCACTGGATACTGCCAACAGAGCTTTATCGTTGTCCAGCGAACTGAAAAATAACTTTGTCAAAGCTACTACTCTTACTTTAATTGGCAGAATTTATCAAGGGAAAAAAGATTATCAAAATGCTCTGTCATCTTTAAAACAGGCTGTATCTATAGCAAAGCAAATGGAAAATAAACAGATTGAAGCTAATGCTTTGCGAAATATTGGTAAAACTTTCTATAAAGAGCGGAAGTACCAAGAAGCAATTGCTACTTTTAATCAAGAATTAGAACTGCGGCAGGCATTGAATGATAAGGTAAATGAAGCAGAAGTAATGTTTGAAATTGCAGCTATTCAAAAGGCTATTGGTAAGCAAGATATAGCCCTTAAACAAATTGAAAATACAATTCAAACAACTGAAAATTTACGCGCTAAAATAGTTAGTCCAGAGCTACGTACATCGTATTTTGCTACAAAGCAAAAATATTATCAATTCAAAATTGATCTATTGATGCAACTGCACAAACAAAACCCATCAAAAGGATATGATGCACAAGCCCTCGAAACAAGTGAGCGCGCCCGTGCTAGAAGTCTTGTAGAACTCCTTAAAGAAGCGAACGCCAATATCCGTGAGGGGATTAAACCCGAATTATTAGCCAGAGAACGCAACCTACAACAAAAATTTGATGCTTTAGAAAAACAAAGATTAGAGTTAGCTAGTCGCCCAAATACTGAAAAACAGATTGCAGGTATTAAACAACAAATTGATCAACTTCTAGATGATTATCAGCAACTGCGGACAGAAATTCGTCTCAATAGTCAACGTTATGCTGACTTGAAATTTCCTGAACCAGTTACCCTGCAAGAAATTCAGCAAAAGATGCTGGATGATGATACATTACTTTTAACATACTCTCTTGGGGAAGAACACAGTTACTTATGGGTTGTCAGTACAACTAAAATTAACAGTTACGAACTTCCTAAACTTGCTGAAATTGAGGCGCAAGCGAAGCAGTTTTATGGATACCTGAAGTCTAACCCCAAAAAATTTAGCGCACCAGCTGCTACCAATATTGGAAAACAGTCCGCTACCAAGCTCAGTCAAATGCTGTTGCAACCTGTCGTTAATAAATTAGGTAATAAGCGCCTGTTAATTGTTGCTGATGGGGCATTGCAATATATACCTTTTACTGCTTTATCAGTATGTAAAGATGTAACCTGTAATGCTTCTATACCGCTACTTGTAAACCATGAAATCATTAACTCTCCTTCGATATCTACCATTGCTATTCTTCGCTCAGAACAGCAACGCAAATCCATACCCAAGAAGACACTTGCGGTGTTAGCTGATCCCGTTTTTAGTAGAGATGATAAACGCTTCATTTCCAAGGATAAGCAAAATACCTCCTCCAGAAAAGTTAACTCTGATACACAAAATGAAAACCCAGACAATTTGCTGTTACAGCGTTCGGCTAGAGAATCAGATATTACTTTTAATCCTTTGCCTTTTACACGCCAGGAAGCAAACGGTATTCTAGCTTTAGCTCCACAATCGAGTATAAAAGCCTTTGACTTTGATGCTAATCGTGCATTTGCCATGAATCCTCAATTAAGTCAATATCGTTTTGTACATTTTGCTACTCATGGCATACTCAATAGCATTAATCCTGAATTATCTGGTGTGGTGCTGTCATTAGTAAATCAAAAAGGAGAAGTGGAGAATGGCTTTTTACGGCTTAATGATATTTTTAACCTCAAATTACCAGCAGAATTAGTTGTCCTCAGTGCTTGTGAAACTGGATTGGGCAAAGAAGTCAGAGGGGAGGGGTTAGTAGGATTGACAAGAGGGTTTATGTATGCAGGTAGTCCACGATTAATCGTTAGTTTGTGGAAAGTGGCAGATGAAGGAACATCGATATTAATGACTAAATTTTATACAAAAATGCTGCAAGAAAATTTAAAACCTGCGGAGGCATTACGAGTGGCGCAGTTGGAGATGTTGCAAAGTGAGAAATACTCTGCGCCGTATTACTGGGCAGGGTTTACACTGCAAGGGGAGTGGAGATAGTCAGGAAATAGAACCTTTCTCTAACTAAAACAATAAACAACAACTTGACAAGAACGCTGTATGTGCTTGGCTACCACCTCGGTAGCGATTTAGTTACACTTATGTACTTAGTATAAGAAGGGCGATTTTCTGAATTTAGGTGGATTGGTGGTTGATAATGGCATTGATCCACTCATTCTTGCGCCGTTTGTCTTGTATCGCCACTGTGCAGCCGATTTCGGCGTATGTTTGTCTCAACTGCGGTAGGGTTTTCTTTTGCAGCTGTTGTTGGCTATATTTGGTATAGGTCATAATGAAGATCCTTATAGAAGGGTCAAAGGGCGATCGCAAAAGTTTTCCAGGCTCTAGGCGATCGCCTTTTGTTTTTCTGGTTATCATATTAGTCGTAGCGACTAATAAAGTCAATATAGTAGCTAATATATTTTTCGCTAAGGTTTATGCTATAGTTGCAGCAACTAAAGGGCAAACTTAAGGAGGTGTATTGTTAAAGATGCCGATGTTTGTAGAAGAATCGATGCCGATAAAATGGCGTTTGGCTGTATTGATGGCTGATAGGGAAATTGATTATAAGGAACTTGCCATAATGACTGGGATGCACCCTGTTACTGTTAGCAAGCACAAAAATACTCGTGTGATGCCAGAAAGATTAGAGAGAGAAACACTAGAAAAATACTGCAAAGCTCTTAACTGCCAGCCAGGGGATTTGTTAACGTATGTGGCAGATGAGCCGAAAGATGAAGCAAAAGCATCATAGTAGACGGCCTTTGACAAGTACCCAATTATTCAAGTCAAAGGCATTTTTCTCTAAGGCTTTGTTATGCCAGTAAAATAAAAGTCTGTCGGCAGGACTACAAGACGAACAATTAACGACTCTCACTGCGATCGCAGATATCGCTCATGCGCTAGATTACACCAACACCTACAACCGCGATCGCAGATGCAACGAACGCCCACACCAGATTGCACCAACACCCACAACTGCGATCGCCTGCTCAAGTCATCAAAGCCTCCGCGTGGTTGCTGAAGCGTGGTCGGTAAACGGAGATTATGGGATACAGGAATGTGTGACTTTTACAAGATTTTGGACACTTTTTGGAAGGAGAAGTTGGACAAGTTGCAATCTGGAATATGTATAACTTCGTTAAGGCATAAATGGCGCGATCGCCACTTTGGATCAAGAAAATGGACATAATAGCAAAAATGGAAGAAGAAGATGGACGCAAATTCAACCTAATACTACTCAGATACCAACTTTTTCCTAACTTGTGGAATTTTTTACTAGCACTGCGATCGCTTTCCGCCCTTGGCATCGCTATTGGTGAAACCTTTATCTTGCATACAGAGAGATAGTTTGAGCAGTTTAGCTTTCCTCTATGTGATTTTTTGGATGTTTTTGGAAGGTAAAGTTGGACATCCATTTTTGGAAGGTAAAGGTGGACAACCTGTCCAAAATCTTCAATCTTCTTCAAGTCACAGAATGCGAGTGCGGAAGGTGTAGGATTTCTACTTCCAGCTACAAACGTAATGTATAGCTATTTGCAACGTTGCTGCTGCCAAAGTGTTTAAATGATTGTGGGGAAGAGGATTTGCTTGAAGCTTTGCATAGTGCGAGTAACAATATTATGTTGATGCCAAGCTTGATAGAAATCGGGGTAAGGCATATTCTGGGCGCATTCCCAGGCTAAATTATAGTATTCACCATCTAGTTGCCAATAACTACCTAAAGCTTTGACTGCTTGAAAACGATCTTCGTTATTTTGTAGATATTTTTTTAAGCTTTCTGCTGCTCGTCTAGGAGGGTATTTATTTACACTAGTTTGCAGCACATATACCAAAGCCAAGATTGCTTCTTGATTACCTGGGTCGATTTTCCATAAGCTATCTGCTGCCAACCAACGGGTACGATCATTATCTATAGAGTTATTTACAGGGATTGATTTCAGCACTTTTTCTAAGGCAGAAATCGCTGTTTGATTACCTATAGCAATTTTCTCTAAGCTATCTTTTGCCCACAAACGGATTTTTTTATCCAGTGTTTTTGATTGCATTAGTTGCACTAAGGCAGAGATCGCAAAATCATGGCCTGTGCCGATTTCTTTTAAGCTTTTTGCTACCCACTTACGGGTGTCGTCATCTAGCGTTGTTGATTGCAGTAGTTGTATTAAAGCGGCGATCGCAAATTCATTCCCTGTGCCAATTTTCTTTAACCTATATACAGCCAACCTACGGATGTCGTCATTCACAGTTGTGGATTGCAGCACATCCACCAAAGAGGCGATCGCTATTTTATTACCTGGATCGATTTCCCATAAATCTTGTGCTGCATAAATACGGTTTCTGTCATGTACAGATGTGGATTGCAACCATTGCTCTAAAGAGGCAATTGCTACTTTATTACCTGGATCGATTCTCCCTAAGCTTTCTGCTACCTGCTTATAGGTGTTGTCATCCAATATTTTTGATTGTAACAATTGCTCCAAGGAAGAGATCGCAAATTCATTGCCTGTGCCAATTGTCTCTAAGCTTTCTACTACTTCCTCACGGGTATCCTCATCTAATGTTGTGGATTGCAGTAGTTGTACTAAGGCGGCGATCGCTACTTTATTACCTGGATCGATTGTCCCTAAACTATCTGCTGCTCTCCAACGAGTTTCGTCATCCAATGTTGTGGATTGTAGTAGTTGTACTAAGGCGGCGATCGCTATTTTATTGTCTGGATCGATCGTCCCTAAACTATCTGCTGCTTTCCAACGAGTGTCGTCATCCAATGTAGTGGATTGCAGTAGTTGTACTAAGGCGGCGATCGCTATTTTATTGTCTGGATCGATCGTCCCTAAACTATCTGCTGCTCTCCAACGAGTTTCGTCATCCAATGTTGTGGATTGTAGTAGTTGTACTAAGGCGGCGATCGCTATTGGATTACCTGGGCTGATTCTGCCTAATATACTCACTGCCAGTGAAAGAGTTTTGTCATCTTTAGTTGTTGATTCTAGTAGTTGTACCAAGGCTGTTATCACTTTTTCATTACCCATACCGATTTTCGCTAAAGTGGATTCCGCGAGCCTACGATAATGGTATTTCAAGTCATCCGCAGTTGTAGATTGTAGAACTTGCACCAAGGCGGCAATTACTATTGGATTACCTGGATCGATTTTTTCTAAGCTATTTGCAGCCGACCAACGAGTGTCGTCAGGCAATGTTGTGGATTGCAGTACTTGTACTAAGGCGGCAATTACTATTGGATTACCTGGATCAATTTTTTCTAAACTATATGCTGACCAGTAACGATTGTTGTCAGGCAATGTTGTGGATTGCAGTACTTGTACTAAGGCGGCAATTACTGTTTCATTGCCTTTGCCGATTTTTTCTAAGCTATTTACTACCAGCCGAATAATTTCATTATCCGCCCTGGTTGATTGTAGAACTTGTAGCAAGGCGGGGATCAATGTTTCATCACCTGGTGGGTAGATGCTCTCTAAGTTATTTATTGCCACGTTATAGTTTTTGTCATCCACATCAAGTGATAGCACCAGTTTTACGAACGTGGAGATCGCCACTTCATTGCCTGGGTCGATTTTCCCTAACCTTTCTGCTACCCACCAACTGCTGAAATGCTCATCTTTGGATTGCAGCAGTTGTACTAAAGCGGCGATCGCATTTTTATTGCCTGGGTCAATTTCCCCTAAACTACCTGCTACCGAAATACGGGTGTCTTCGTCCAAATTTGTGGATTGTAGCATTTGCTCCAAGGCACTAATTACAGTTTCATTGCCTGGGTCAATTTTCTGTAAGAATTCTGCTACCTCAATACGGGTGTAGTCGCTCACATCTAGTGATTTTAACAGTTGTACTAAAGCTGCGATTATAGTTTCATAGCCTGTACTGCTTGTCTCTGAGTGATATGAGAGGTAATCACTACTGATGGAGTCGCTCACATCAGTAGATTGCAGGAGTTGTACTAAAGCGGCGATAGATGTTTCATCATATTGAGAAATTTTCCATAAACTTGTCCATAAGCTGCTACGTGTGGATTCGCTTACATCAGGCGATTGTAGTAGTTGCACCAAGGCTATGATCGCTGTTGCATTGTCTATGCCAATTTCCCCTAAAATACTTGCTGCTTCTGAACGAGTATCTTCATCCGCAGTTGTCGATTGTACTAGTTTTACCAAGGCGGCGATTACCGCTTGATTGTCTTTGCCAATTCTGGTTAAGCTATCAGATGCGGGAACACTGTCGAATAATAAATCTTTGCTCCATGCTTCCTTCTGACGAGTGTGGTAATCCGCAGATGTGGATTTTAGCACTTGCACTAAGGATGCGATCATTGTTTCATTGCGGGGATCGATTTCCCCTAACCTATCTGCTGCGTCCAAACGAGTGTCGTCATCCAGAATTTTAGATTGCAGCACTTGCTCCAAAGGTGCTACTGCTCTTATGCGTTCTGTCTCTTGCAGTGCTGATCTAGCTTCGTACTGAATTGGTTTAAGAAATTTTACCCAATTCTGTTTTTTAGATGAATAACCAAAGTCCCATTTGATAATTTGCGCTACTATTTCATCTGCTTGAGAACAGTCTTTAAACTCGGCAATTCCCACAGCCGCTAAAAAGTAGGCGCGATATTCATAAAAACCCTTGTCTACATCTTTCCTATTCCACTTCCCACATCCGTCTTTAAAACTAACTAAAGCATCAATAAACTCTTGCTTCTGTTGTTTGAGTTGTTGTTCTTCTCGCCCCAACCATAGTAATATTGTTTGCTTCCACTGCGGTTCAAAGATGCGATAAGTTCCTTGTGCTGGGTTGTGGGGAACATGATTGAGAAAGAAACGCCAGTCATCAATTGCTTTAGCAGCAAAATACTCTTGAAATGAGGCATGAAAGAAAGCGTAAACAGGTTTTCTATTTGTATCTATGCCTACCTGATTTAGCCAGCCGCGATTTAGTGCTAATTTCAGGAGCGACTTTTTATCATCCGCATCTCCCAAAAATCGCTTAACAAAATCTTGCTGTAAGCGAAAACGAGTTGCTTCTTTGTCTATTGCTGCTTTCGCCAATTCCCCTAATTTGATATTAAGTTGCTGACGCTGGCGAGAAGTTATTGCCAATTCGGTTTTCTTCCACTTGTCGAAATCATCAACAAATTGCTGATAAAGTCCCGCTTGCGTATCCGGTAATTTGCCATCTCCCGATTGCCAATTCAAACACAGCAGCGTTAACCGCAGAGGATTTTTGACTAAATCTTGAATGCGTTCTTTACCTTGTGCTTTCAACGCAGTACATAACTGTTGTCCAGTTTCGGGAATTTCAGTCTTAGCGAACCATTTAGCAATAAATTCTTCTACTTGTTCTGGATAATCAAAATCTAATGTGCGATAAATATCAAAATTATCAAGTTTATGCGTATTACCATCCCATAAATTAATTCGACAAGTCAGCACAATTCGTGCTTGAGCAATACAACCCACTCCACCAAATTGTGGCGCAATTGCTTCTAGAGGATTAGACGCGGACATTTCATCTAATCCATCTAGCAGCAGCCAGACATTTTTTTGATAAAATAAAGCCACAAAATCTTCTTTTAATTGGTTGGTGGCTTCAGCTTTACCTAATTTCTCTGCAACCTGAGTCAACCAAGTTTCCAACAGATAAGCTTTTAGTTCTTTCCCTCGCAAATCTGCCAAAGATACCCAAATCACAACTGACTGGGGAATCTCACAAAACACCCAATTAGCAATCTGTTGTAACAGCGTTGTCTTTCCTGCGCCCGGTTCACCAATAATTGCAATTCGCTTACCTTGACTTTTCGGCGTGTTCTGCTGCCTGAGAACTTCTTCTAAAAAAGCATCATGTTTAAATGTTTTGGTGACTTCTGTTTCCTTGTACAGTTCTGAACCCTGTTCTGGAGAAACATCACCTTGAGGCTTCGGCTGTTTTGTGCGCTCAACTAATCCCAATGGTACATAAACATCATCAACTTGCAGCGCAACGCCTTCAGTTGATGATGTCAAAGGATTTGTTGTCAGCTTTCGCCGTTCTGTAATTATTTCACGACAGATTTCACTCCAGTCTGCCAATGTAAAACTAGTAACTTCAGAACTATCTGAAGCATTAACTGTCAGATGATTTATGTTAACTGTACCGCCAGAGCCAGCATAAGCCCCTATTTTGTCTGCAAACTTGCCAGAGTCTTCAGGCATAAATTAGCCATGCCCTTGTCAAAACGTCATGTTTTCGATTGTACCAGTACCACCAATGACAACTTGCCCAATTTTGTCTGCTAACTTTGCAAAGTTATTTACAACTGATGGCTGAGACTTGATTTCATCTGCTAACTTTTTAATTTCCTGAGCAGTTTCCGATTTATCATTATTAACTGCGGCTTCGACTTCTAAAACTGCTTGAGCAATTTCAGGATCTTGTGCTGCTGCTGTTAGTTCCAGCACCGCTTCGCCATAATCTAAACGCTGTAGTTCATCATTGGTAAGAGATGGTGCTTTATTCTTGCGGCGTAGTAATCCTAGCAACTTACCAGGAGCAGTCCATAAAACATCACCAATGTTTTCGCCGATTTTCTCTTGTGCTTTAGTCCAAAGTACGTTAGCGATCGCCGTAGCTACAGCAGTCAAGCTCACAGTTATCATAAAATAGCGTCAAAATTTCATGTGTCTATTCTACTATCCCTGTTCTGTCACTTTCGGAAAACAATAATCGCAGCGAAACATTGGAACCTTTATCTAATCAAACTTTGAGCCTTTCTTTTCTAATAGAAACTAAAATTTATAGCCAAAAGCTGAAAAGTAAAGCTCTGAAAGGCTTTCAGCGATTGGCTTTTCCCAGTTTGACATAAGAGGGATCAGCAGGTAAACCCTAGTAATGAAGTTTTAGAGATAAACCCTAGTAATGACATATCCCCTAGTAAAATGCGGCGGAATAAGGGGGAAGGGAGTGGTAGTATTCATTGGCGAACTATTACCAAGAATGGCAAGGATTACCAGCAGGCGTACTATCACTATGAGTTTTGGAGCGAAGGCGATCGCTTGGTCAAGTCATCGAAGTATATCCCTAAGCGGTTACTTAATCGAGTTCAGCAGATGGAGCAAGAGAAAGTGGCTATTAGAGAGATTTTGGGGGTTTTAGGAGTGAGGAAATAATGATTGTGAGGCTGTCACGGTAACTGCTGCTGAAGTACTTGAATTAACCGAGCAGGAGCGAAGTGAGCGATTGAAATCACTAAATGTTGAACGGTTCAACATTAATTGCATTAAATTACCTTCACATTATTTTGTAAAGCTTGTATATTTTAAATGAAACAAGGAAGTGATTTGTTGATGGCTTGTATAAAATGTTTCTCAAAATTAGAAAAACTTTTTAGAATCCACTTTAAATCCAGCGTTTGGCTAAAAACAAAATAGATATTCTAGCTTTACTCTTGTGTTTGTATTGACTTTTTCGGTATACTGATGTCACTAAAGTCATATACTTCACAACTTGCACTTATTATTGTTGATTAAAAGTCAAAATCAAGAGTATCAATTTCCTATCTACAAAGTAGATTGTATTATTCGCGCTTGACTAATGAGGTGTATGCAAAGATGTAATTTAGTTGACAGATAGAATGAGCTATTGTATCAATCCTTTTTGTCCAAAACCTTCTGATCTGGGGAATGCTAGGAATCGCATTTGCCATAACTGTGGTTCAGAAATACTTCTAAAGGATCGCTATCGGGTTCTCAAACAGATAGGTAAAGGAGGCTTTGGTAATACTTTTGAAGTTGAAGACTATGGCACGATAAAAGTGCTAAAGGTGTTAACAGAAAATAATGAAAAAGCCATTGAATTATTTCAGCAAGAAGCCAAAGTTTTAAGTAAGTTAAATAGTGAGGGAATCCCTAAAGTAGATTCTGGTAGTTACTTCACTTTTTTACCTAAAAATAGCTCTACGCCATTGCACTGTTTAGTAATGGAGAAAATAGAGGGGGTTGATTTAGCGCAGTGGATGGTTGCTCATCATTATCAACCAATCTCTCAAAGTCAAGCTATTAATTGGTTAAAGCAGCTTGTAGAAATTCTCGCTTTAGTACACACTCATCAATATTTCCATAGGGATATCAAGCCTCAAAATATTATGCTACGCTCAACTGGGCAGCTTGTCTTAATTGATTTTGGGGCTGTAAGACAAATTACAACAACTATTTTAGAAGGAAGCCGTCATACCAGAATTATCTCTGAGGGTTACTCACCACCGGAGCAACAAAACGGTTACTCTGTTCAACAATCAGACTTTTTTGCTTTAGGAAGGACTTTTATTTTTTTGGTTACAGGTAAAGAACCCCAGGATGCAACTATTTATGATCCCCTTACTAACACCCTAAACTGGCGTGAACACGCACCGCAGATTTCCCCATCTTTAGCAGATTTAATAGATAAATTAATAGCATTTAATGCAAACCAACGCCCTAAAAATACACACGATATATTAAAATCCTTGCAAGAGATTGAAAAAACATCGTATACACATAATACTATTAAACAATTAACAAATCTCTGGTTAAATAAAAGTTTCAAAATTGTTGGCTCATCTAGTTTCGTTTCTACTTTATCAATTGCTAAGGCCAAGCCTTATAATTCTGGATTCACTAGTGCAACCACAAAATTAGTATGGAAGCTGTTTGTAATTTTTGGGTTAGGATGTTCTTCTATTGCTGTTGCTGCTTTTTATAACTTGACTACTAAAAACATAGTAACATCACGCGAGATTTTACCTATTATTACTCCTGCTTCTTCTGCTCTACCTATACTAACAAGCCATTTAATTACAGAAATATTTGAATCTGAAGCTACTTTTAGTTCTGCTCCCCTGCAAAAGAAAGAATCTTTAAGAATTCCGTCTAAAAATTTAACAGAATTAGAATTAGCGAAAAGCCAGATAAACCTTAAGAACCAACATAAAGTAACAGTTATCGCTCAAGTACAAAAACAAAAAAATTTAATTCATCAGCAAGTAAATATACCTAAAAAAACTAGAATGAGGCTAGAAGTTAGAAAAATTCAAAGAGATGATCAAGTATTGTTAAAACAAAAATTTAGTAGACAGCAATTATCATCTAAATTACAGCTAGACATTAAAAAAGTAAAAGACGTAAATAGTTCATCAAATAACTATATTATTAATGTTGCCAAGCCTTGGGAAAACAGGGATAATTTTCCAAAGCCTTCTGATGAATTAGAAATAGTAATAAAAAAAAGGAATCGCTGATGTCGTTTTTAATTAAAATCCTAATTAGTCTATTTATAACTAGTGTATTCTTGGTGTTAAAGCCAATGAGTGTTTATGCACAAGTTAATATTAAGTTACTTACTCAAACAGTAGAAAGTTGCCAAAAAGATGCACTATCTCCTGATTATTATAAACAAATAAACTTAAATGTAGTACAATATTCATACGAGCAAAATATTTATCAAGATGATGATTTAAAAAGATGTATTAAAAATAGATACCATTACTCTTTAGTTTTATCAAAATTCCCTTGGCTTGTTTCCACAGGAGAAGCTCTGCCTGGATACCCCGGTGCTGTAATTGTTGGAAAGTTAGCAAATGATTACCCTTATTCAAGCACTGGTTTATTAGACTGTATTGCTAGTCAAGATCCTTCAAATCAAGATTGTATCTTGACGTATAACTACATTGCAATAGGGCAAAAAGTGACTGAATGGACTACGAGTATAGGCTTTTTAGAATTAAGTTATTTAGCCTATGTTTGTCCTTCTTGTGTTATTGCTCATAATGATGTATCAGGCTCAAAGGAAAAAATTCTAATCTCTTTTATGAAGTGGTTTCTTACACTTGATAAGCCACAACGAAGAGAATTGCTAACTTTGTTAGGAGATGATAATAATGCTTATAAATTAAGAGAAGCATTAAAAGATGAATCTACAGCAGCAATAGAGGAGTATGAGGAAGCACGAGCAAGGGTTGAGCAACAAGATCGTGAACAGCGTAGACGAGAACTATTAGGTCAATAAATGATTAATTAGCCATTTTTTTTTCAACCGCCCAACTCAGATACCACCCCTTCAGAAGACCCTTCTAACGCAACGATTGACGTTCCCGCCGTTGAAATTCCAGAACTAACCGAGGATGAACAACGCGTAGACGCAAAGCGGCTTGTCGTAGACATCGCCTGCATTTAGAACGCAGAGTTGAAAGAGCATTTTTTGAGGCTGGTAAGGCATTGATGGAACTGCGCGATCGCCGATTATACCGTTCCACACACACAACCTTTGAAGAATATTGCCGCGATCGCTTTGGCTTCGAGCGCCGTCATCCTTACAGGTTGATTGAAGCTGCGGTTGTGGTAGATAATCTGATGCAAATGTGTCCCACTGGGACACAAGTCGAAAATGACTCAAGTTCTATTGGGACACAAAACGAAAGTAATTCAAGCGGCGAACAAATGCGTCCCATTGGGACACAAGTCGAAAATGGCTCAAGTGATGAGCAAGAGCAATCTGTTGGGACACAAAACGAAAGTGATTTAAGTTCTGCTGGGACACAAACCGAAACAGATTTGAGTGAACAGCGAATGTGTCCCACTGGGACACAAATTCTGCCAACGAGTGAGCGCCAAGTCCGTCCTCTCACCAAGCTAGAACCCCAGCAGCAGGTTGAAGTGTGGCAACGGGCAGTTCAAGTTGCCAAGGGTAAAGTTCCTAGTGCCAGGATCGTAACTGATGTGGTTCAAAGAATTATGGAGCGAACTCAAATCCCCAACACCTACCAAATTGGCGAAGTCTGCCAGATTTTACCCAAAGATAACCCCGACCTCAGAGGCAAAGGCAGGTGTTGGTGCATCGTGACTCATGTGGGGGAATTTAGCTGTACTGTGAGAACTTGGGATGGCGAATGTAGTGTTGGGGTGCAGCATTTGAAGTCATACAATTACTTACCTGCTGAATGCCAACAGATGCAGCAGATTTGCGATCGCATCAGCAGAATATATTCTGATTCTCTGGAGGATACAGTCAAAAATCTGTTGCAGTCGTTGGGGAAGTTGAACCGTCCTTGTTTAACTGCTGTAGAGGAGAAGCTGTTGAGTGTTCTAGAGTTGGAATATAGGAACTAAATTACCCAGATTTATTAGCATCTTCGTCAGCAGCAATTTTCTAAATTACTGCTTTTTGCCTGCTAGTCTGAGAACAACCTATGATTGGGCTAACTAGAATAGATGAAACTAATTCTATTTTCTGGTATTCCTGGCACTGGCAAAAGTACCCTGTCAGAAAAAGTTGCACGGAAATTGCACATTCCTGTATTCTCTCGCTTACTGGATACTAGGAGCAATGCTGCTATCACAGTTGCGTGTTCAACAGGAGGGATTTTATGTTACGACTGCGGAAGCACTGCTGACAATGCTAATCCAACGACAACTAATGTTAGGACAATCGGCTATTTTGGACACTCCTGCGAATACAGTCACACATTGCACCTACAAAAAGCATTCTGCAATTACAGCACCTACGGCTGTTATGAGGTACAGTAGCAGCAACTAGCAAACCAGTTTCTTAAATGTTGAGGATTTATTAAGTCGAGTGCAACTGAGATTAGTTTATCAACCATTTCTGTTGTAGTTGGAGCAAAATTGCGTAAAAAAGAT
>NZ_JACJRY010000069.1:0-27106 GCF_014697485.1 Anabaena sp. FACHB-83
GTCCTAAGTTATACATGATGTCTTACTCTATCATGTATATACATGGCTGATTGGCTGATTTTTCAAGATTTTTTTCTTATCCCGGTTTTCTGTTCCGTTGCTACTCACGCCCCAATATCTGGCTAGGTGAAAAATCACAATCTGAACTCGGCAAGACAGCTATATCGCAGTTACTCGCTTCATTCCCTAACGGACTGAAAGACTTTACTGAACAGCTAGAACTTGAAGCCAAAAAGCTTAAAGAAGCACAGGATGATCCTCGGCAACTTGTACAACTTTACTGCGAAAAGTACGAGAAGCGGAAAGCTTTTTTAGAAGAACAAGCAACCACACTAGAAGAACAAGCAGCAGAAGATCCAATATTAGCAGAAGAGTTAGAAACTTTGCGCGATGGCGCAGGAGCGCCCGCCATAGGCGATCGCATTACTACTGACTCGTTTATTTACAAACTCATCAAAGCTGACCTGCAAGGAGAGGGGCAACTTCTTGAAACTGAGAAAGTACAGCGCGAACTCGCTCGGTTCGTCCAAAACGAGTGGAAAGAAATCGCTATAGGCAAAACGTTAACGTTTGAGCGAGCAATGGTCATTCCCTCCAAAGACCTGCAAAATGGGGAAATTTCCATACCGCATTATCAAGACAGGGAAGAAGTTCTCAACTTCCGCTCCCCTTTCCTCAACTCAAATGGTCTGTGCGTCTCAACTAACAAAATTGTAGAAGATATCCTTGGGCCTGATGGTAAACCTCTCGCGGGTGCGATCGCTGTCTCGGACGAAACAAGCGATCGCATTTACAACCGTCTTAATGAGCAAATTAAATCTATCCTGCCAGAAGCTCAAGGAAAAAATCTTCGATTAGAAGGTATTGAAAATTACTTAGACCAAAATATTAGTAAGCTGGAAACTCAAGATAAAATCGAGTTTACTAACAAATTTAATCAGTATATTTTAGAACTAAAATCAGCTGGTTATGAATTAGAAATTCTTCCTCAAGAGTCCGAACAAGAGCGTCAAGCACGCGATTACGATGGTGATTGTATCGGCTTCGAGCGGGCAAGCAAGTATCCCAACCTAACCATCGAAGCAAAAGAGCGCAACCTTCCTGAAAACGCCTACGCTCCAACTGTCAAACTTAAAAAACAATCTTTTTACCAAAAAGATGGCAGTCAGCCAGAATTTGAGGAAATCGCCATCCACATGAGCGATGGCATTAGTGTGGGTGTTATCAACAATCACCTTACCGCAATTGAGGCGTTAGAGTCAGAAATTACGATTCTGAAAAGCTTTGGTAGCGAGAAAGACCAAATTGAATACGTACAGCAGGTAGCCAAACACTACGAAGATTTATTCAAAACAGAAGCCTGGGCAAAATCCAAGGGTATTGAAGGGAAGGAAATTCCAAGCAAGTATCGCAGTTACATGGAAGAGTTCATCAAAACTGTTGGGCAAGAACCCACCAATACACTAGTGGCGATGAACATTAATACCCAAATGTACCGTGAAATGATTGCCGAGGCAGCATTTCAAAATCAAATTGCAGTTGACCTTTTCAAAAGTGCCAAAAAACCTGAAATTGAAATTATTCGCAGCAATAGTCGGATTCTTCACCGTGAAGTCAACTATATTAAGGATAAGAAGAAAGATGTTTATATTGACAATATAATTCAACCGACGGGATACTCACCTGTTGAGTTGCTAATTGCTCAAACCAATCAGTATTTTGAAAAAGCTCGCCTAGAATCGCGTGAAATCGTTCAATTTCAAGCTTTATTTAAAGGGGTTGAATTTTCTCACGAACAGCGATTAAGAGCTACCCTCATCAAAAAAGAATTCGACAAATCATTCAACCGAGCAAGTGAGCTATCTAAACAAAAAGAAACTGAAAAAGGGCCGTCTGCAAATATTACCCTTGCTAATGGTAATCAAGTAAGTGTAACTAATCTTCTACAGTATGATAATGAATTTATCTGGAAAGCTAATACAATTACGATAAAACTATCAGAAATATCTGAAGATAAGCGCAATAATAACCGTCCACATAAATATTTAGTTTATGCTCAAATTAACGATGAAACTGAGAATGGTAAACCCAAGTTTAGAAAATTAGGAACACTGGCGAGGGAGCAAGAAAATAAACTCGAAGAGATAGGAATTACTCTTGGACAAGAAATAAAATCTAACAAAATATCATTCCAGCCTGAACTAAGCGAAGGTCAAATTAAACTTCTTTACCAAAGAGCTTACCAGATAGCCGAGGGCTTTTATAATTCGATTCCAGACGACCAAAAGCTGGCAATGGCAGCTGCCACCTGGGCGGTATCAACTACTCGTGAGAATAGTAATGATAAAAGTAGTGATCGCCAAAATAAAGTTTCTAATTTCGCCTTTGCTGCCTTTCCTCAAGAGATTATCAGTCAGTTAGATACACTCAAGTTTACCGAGTTTAGTATCACTGGATTTGACCGGAATAGTGAGTTTTTTAATAAAAATCAACCTCAGAGTATTCGATTTAATCTAGCTGAAGATGGAAAAAGTGTAATTGAAATCCAGAATCAAGAGGGTAGTTACAAAACATTTGGAAATATTGAACAAAGTAATGCCCGGCTACCAATTGGTACTATTGCTATTGGCAGTGTTGAAAAAGGTGAAGTATACACCACCTCTGTTACAACCAAAGTACCCGGATTACCAGAACTCACTTTCAAAGTAGGCGAAGTTAATAAGTTTGGAAATTCCCAAAGGTTTAATAATGAACCTGTAATGTTAACAATCGAAAAGGTTGACCTGATTCGGGAAGACTATACTATTTATCTTCAAAATGGTAATAAACCTGAAAAACTAGGCAATCTTGATAAAGAATCAATCAAAGAAGGTATTGCTCAAGGCTGGCTAGCAGAAAAGCCTGGCAATGGGCAAAAGTTACATCTTAAAATTCAAACCATTATCACTGGACAAAATGCCTATGCTATAGCAGAAACATCTCAGAGAAATCTGTTACGAATTAATATTACGAATCCAATATACAAGAAACAGGAAATTAACAACCAAGCATTTCAAGAAACTTTAGTCAGGGCATTTGATAAAAAGCACGTTTATATTGCTAAAATTGGCGACCAATCGCTCGGTATTATTGGTCAGCATAATGAACGTCTCGAAGCTGATTTAAATAAAGGGAATGTACAAAAACAGTGGCAAAGGAAAGAAACTAGCACTGTACAAAAATTAATTGATACGGGTATTATTCGCCCAAACCAACAACGAACCACTATCCCTGTACAGATTACCAGTAATGAAAGTACGTGTAAAATAACTATTGATCCAGAAACAGTACAGTATCCTGACAAATGGGTTAAACGCAGCCAGCTTATAAGTAATGAAAAGACTGTCATAACCGAGCAGCAGGAAAAACGCAACCAAATACTCGGTAAAATTAACGAACGCCCTACAATCATGTTTCAAGATAAAGAACAAAAATTAGTCGGGCTTTTAGGATTAGCAGTTGATGAAAATATAACCGAAAAAACCAAAAAGTATCTCGAAAAAATAGGAGTATCATACGAACAGCTTCCTATATCACAAGCTCGGTTAGAAGCCAAAAAAGGAATGACTGTATTCGTACTTGATGAAACTACTATCAGTAGCGAATTAAGACAAACCTTTATTAACCGTGCTGGTGGTCATATCAAAAGTGCAGACACACCGTCACAACCGACTCCAATCATTCCCCAACAAACTGTATATTTTTATAATCCAAATCAACAATATACTTCCCCCGATGGAACGCAGACAGAAACTAAAGAAGCTTTTGGATTAGTAGTTCCTGCACAAGACGCAATCTTTGTAGCCACTTGGTTAGAATCAAAATCTACTGAAAACGATTATTTTATTGAGAGTAACACAGCTACATTTATTTTTAATAAAAATGAAATTAGTGAGGAAATTAAGAAAGAATTTAATAGTTTACTTGGAGAACCTATTAATATTGGTGAAGTTGATGGTTTTGACCGCTACGAACAGCTTATTACAGAGTTAAATGAAAAAGTTACAACTGAAGGTAGTCTTTTAAAATTAAACCATATTCCAGAAAATAGTGATTACCAAAAAGCTCTAAAAGCACTTCCTAACCGTCCAAGAGAACTCAATCAAGAAGATTCTCCAGTACCAATTGTTCCTGCTAAAGCTTTATCTGAAAAGAATACAACTAATATTCAATTAAATACTAACGCCACAGTTGCAGGAATTTCACAAGTCTATCAAAACGCGGTTGAGATACAAGTAGTAAAGAATACACAATTAGAAGCTAAGAATCAACCAATATTACTACCCAACTCCCGTCAAGCCGATCCAACTAAAGCTATCGAAATATTGGGTAAGGTAAGCGAGGAAAAAGTAGACCAGCTGCGATCGCATTTTGAAACCCACCTCAAACCCATACTCGAAAATGACAAATCTAACTATGCACCACTGAGACAAGTTGCATGGGTCGGTGCAAAATGGGATTTGAAGGATAAAGACTTTAAGCCAGGGGTACAGGACGACAAGTTGATGGAACTTGTCAAACAAGTATATCCTGACGCTGATATTGTGCTGGTAACTTATTCCGAGAACCCCGGCGCTGGCATCACCTACCACCGCGATGACTCCTACGCCGCGACGGAAGCCCGCAGCATTAATATCGGAAATTCTGACTGGGGCTATCGTGCTGCTAAGGAACGAATGGCATGGACTAGGGAGGAGAATCAGGACGCACCATACCAAGAGTTTAAACTTGAGTCAGGTACAGTAACTCGCTTTAACTGCAAGAACGAACACGCTGCACTGAATACTGAGGCTGGCAGATGGTCTATCAACATCTGGTCAATTAAAAATGACCTGGGCAGAGAAAACAGCGTTCGCCAAAAATTTGAGAACTTCCTCGCTTCAAACCAACCTCCTCGTGCAGTAGTCCAAAGCAACAACGACCTCACCATTAAAGCTAACGAGTGGACACCAGGGGGAGAAATTAAAGTAGAGCGCAGTTATACCAGCCTCAGAGAAGTCGCCCAAAACATACCCTCACACCCTTCAAACCAACCAACTGTCGAAGAAATTATCGCCATCGGCAATTCCACTGCGGCACGCGCTGCTAATCCTCAGATTCCAGACAACGCGACTATATCTGGAAAACCAGTTCCAATGGTTTATTCGCTGCATCTGCACGGCAAAGCTGCCACAGTACCAGTTAACACAACCATCGATGCTATGCGCGGACACGGTAGGATACACACTACCAGAGGTGTAGACTACCAAAAAACTTATGGTATCAATGAGGGAGATATTGCGATCGCCCAAGGTAAAAACGGCGAGCAAGTTGCTTTTCGGGTA
The DNA here is from genome assembly GCF_014697485.1 of Anabaena sp. FACHB-83. Taxonomy (NCBI): domain Bacteria; kingdom Bacillati; phylum Cyanobacteriota; class Cyanophyceae; order Nostocales; family Nostocaceae; genus Anabaena; species Anabaena sp. FACHB-83. Next base: position 5,364 of record NZ_JACJRY010000069.1, read on the forward strand.
GGTAAGCAGTACAAAATTACCACCCAAATGATTCAAGACCCAAGTTACCAGCAAGCCTGGGCGAGATGGGAGAAGCATTCACCAAAAGAACTTACCCAAACTCAAGCGAGTAAGAGTCAGGTATATGGCTTATTCATGGAGCCACTAGGAGATTATGTCAATGGCAAAATTGTTCCGTTCCCAACCATCCAAAAACAACCTGCAACACCAGTAAATATCAGCCCAGACTCTAAAGATGGGCTGGGAGTAGCACTCAGCCTTGCCACTGCACTCGCCAGAGAACAAGGCAAGCTGCAAAACGATTACCAAGTTTCAGTCAAAAATAATCCAGAAGCCCCCGCCGGGCAGTATGGATTAGAAACCCATGTCCAAAAACCTCAAGGGGTAGCATACGCATCCGCCGAACACGCATTTAATCACCAAAAGCAGTTGCATCCATCAGTTGATGAATACCAGCTAATGGTAGAAGTGCTTCAAGCTAAACTCGAACAACACCCCCGGCTAACTGAGGCGATCGCCAAACGCGGGGGAGCCGATTGGTTAGAGAACTGTACAAGCATTACTAATGCTCAGGATCAACAGTGGCAGGGTAAGGGTAAAGAATCCGCATTTATTCAAGCCCTTAGCGAAGCATATATATATGTAGTTACAAAATCACAACAAACTACAGTACAAACACAGCAGGACAAGTCCCAACAGACTGCTGTGCGGCCCACAAATCCACTGTCCCAACTTGAACCTATAAACGCCGCCGTCGCTGAACACATGAAAAAAGACATTGCGATGGCCCAAATAGCTACCCAGTTTATCGGTAAATCAGCTGCACCTCCCGTTACACCTTCAAGCACTCGAAATTACGAGCAAGCATGGGGGGAACGCGCCAACACAGGAAATTACTCAAAAGAAGACATCATTATGGTGTCCGGATCTGGCCCGTGGCGCGGAGTAACAAGCGAGCAAATTACCCAAACATTTGAAAATCACTATGAACCCTTACTTGATAAAGCAATAGCAGCGAAAAGCTCTTTTCTAGTTGGAAACGCACAAGGAACTGACCAATTAGTTCAAAATTATCTTCAAGAAAAAGGGTACAAAGTAGAACAAACTTCCCAAGGATACGCAGTATTTAATCCTGTAGAAAACACCAAAGTTAGTAGCGATATTATTTCTACCAATACACAAGTATCAGATAACTTATTAATTGCTAAAGACAAGAGCATTTTCTCTCCACAACAAAGCCAACAACCAAATATTGACCAAGCAATCGCATTACCTGCTCAAGCAAAAATACAGCAGGTTGGAGCGATGGATAGCATTATCGAGCGGATGAAAGCTAATACAGTGCAAAATCTCCAAGACTGGTATATAGCGGCTGAAAAACTCGGTAAATCAGACACATATCTCAATAGAATTCAAGAGATAACTAATTTATATATTCAAGAAAATATTAGTCTTGAGAATGCTTTTAAGGCAATGGAACAAGACATTAAAGAATTAGAAAAAATTAATGAGATGACCAGTCTTGCTCAACGTGTAGTTAAGACAATTGGGCAAGAAGATATTAATGGCATTATGACAGTCCAAACAGAGAAATATCAGATTGCCACTCAAACTCAAAACCAAACTTATCTAGTTAAAGATAAAAAAGATAATATCTTGTTATATGTTAAACAAGGAAAAACTCAAGTAAGTAACATTAGTGATGAAACATTACAAGATTTTCAAGTTATGAGCGATCGCATCAATAATGCACTCAAAGATGTCAAAAAATATTTAGTAGAGAGGTAATTTTAGTATGAAAGAACTAATCGAACTTCCAGTAGAAGGTTTAACTCCAGCAATGCAAGCTTGTCTCCTCAGAGAATTAATCGCACAGCTTAATATACCTGATGAGAAATTTGAAGAATATGCAAAAAATCCTCCAACTGCTGAGGAACGACAAGAGGCTGTGTTAAAGTTAAATTCAGAAATAAATAGAATCAGTGAAATAGCACAAGAGGAAGTCAAGTTAAGCTCCACAGAAATTGAACCTGTCAATTTTGTTAATCCAGTTAGTCCAGAGTCATCTTTACAACCCGAAGCCAGCCAGTACTCAGAAACGAAAATTCAACCAGAAGTTCTAAAACACCTCACAAATAAAAATGACGACAATAATGGCAACCTAGTAGAAGAATGTCAACACGATAAAGTGCAATCTTTTATCGCTAATTTACAAATTCAACAATTTGTTATTCCTGTAATTTTAGATCGCTTAAATATATTTGGAAAACCAGACAAAGAGACAGAAAGTATCATTTATAAAAGTGAGGCATATACTGCAAGTCTAAAATCAGAAGAAGATTCACAAACTCTTAGCCTTGATAGAAATTCGCCTGATTCAGAAGCAAGTCAAGAAGCACTTCTAGCATCTCGTAATAATAGCTCAGAGAATTACTCTATCATCATCAATAACCTTACCCATAATGAATTTGAACGGTTTAAGGCTCTGTTCGATGAGCAACAAGCACGCTGCGAACAGAACCAACAACAATTCAAAAACCAGGATGCTGTTCAAGAGACAGATTAAATTAAATCAACCCAAAACACACACCATACGAAAAAGCTATAAACCCCAAAACTAGCTTGTTATTAAAACTCAAGGGAGTTTTGGGGCAAATAACAACCGCAACAGAAAAATAGTAAAAAGACGCAGTAAAGTCAAACAAACTTGTCGGGTTAACAGGTAATCTGCCTAACCCGACCAAACATAGCATTCCTATTAAAGACCAAACAATAATATTTTCTATCCATCCTAAAAGTTGATTTAAATTCATAAAAAATCGTTTATTACTCCCTAAGTTTGATAAATACTATTAAAACTAAAACTGATCAATAAAATTGCCTAGTCAATAGATTGCTTAATGAAAACTACACAAACCATCCAATCACTTTGTAAATTTTTTAAAATTAAAAATAAAGTTTTTAAATAAGCTGATTAATTTATAGTAACTGTAAAGATTAAGAAACAGTAAAAAGTAAGTGGTATAAGTATTATTATCAGGGACAATACTAAACCAAACAGTATGTAATATGAAACCTATTAATGTTGTCATCATTGAAAATGAGAACATATCTAGGGTCGGTGCGGCGACGATATTATCTGAAACTGGTAAAATCCAGGTATGTGGCCTTGCTAAAACCGGAAAGGAAGGAATAGAAATTGTTGACCAACAAAAGCCAGATATCGTGGTGATAAATATTGATTTACCTGATATCAATGGCACTGATGTCATAAGTTTAATTAAATGCAAACACACGTCAATTAAAATAGTGGTTATGACTGCAAATAGCAGCCGAGATACCATTAACGCAGCAATTAGTAATGGCGCAGACTGCTATTACTGTAAAAATAATGCCAGAGAAGAAGTAGGAGAAAGATTCATTGAAGCAGTAATGGCTGCATACAATAATGAATCATGGATTGACCCAACTATTAATCGCATTTTGATTGATAATCTTAGGTCAAATGACACAGCCGATAAAAATTCACTAGATTTGTTAAGTGATTTCTCTAATAAAGAAATTACAGTTCTCAAATTAGCGGCTGGTGGCATGAAAAATAATGAAATTGCTAATGTCATGTATGTTTCCGAAGGTACAGTCAGGTCATATTTACATAATTCATTTATCAAGTTAGGAGTCAAAGATAGATTAAACGCTATCCGGGAAGCTATCCGCCTGGGAATCCTCAGCTTTGCAGACATGAAAATCGAAGAAGAAGTTACTCAAGAAACCCACACAAGAGTCAAAACCAACCAAAATGGTCAAAAGGATACAGCTAAAACAAGTAATAAGGGATACAAAGGCTGGGTTGCCTAAAAAATTAATCAACTGCAATTATGCAGCCGCCTGAATACTTCTTCTGCTGGCGGCAAGTTTTAATGATGGCAGCGTTTCTAACATAAATACTACGTGCTACCTTACCTTCATTGGATTTAGCCCAATCCAGAAGCTTTTTATCTTCAGGTTGTAAAATAGCAGTTCCAGAAGCCGCCTGCTGAAAAGTTACACTTTCAGCAATAGTTTTGTATGTAAAAACACCAATTGCAGATCCCAAAGCCAGTACAAAACCCAACACTCCCGCTACTTGTGCCAATCGCCAATTACTTACACCCAAGAGAGGCAATGCCCCACCAGCTTGCTTAGTCATCTTAATTAGATCCTTAGCGGCTTGGGCGATCGCACTTTTTTGTTGTTGTATTGCCACCTTAGAAGCACTATTTAACTTATCGTCTACCATGTCAGTCCAACCCACCACAAGCGAGTCAAGCCTACCAGGTAGTTGCTGCAACGCAAATTGGGTTGTACCTAGTTCCGCATATAGGTTAAACAAGGGGTCATCAGGTCGAACACCCAATTTAAGTATCCAATCAGTGACCTCTGCTTTCTTTTCTTCAGAATATTCTGCAATAACTTTTTCAACAACTTTTGCAATATTGGTCATGGGTTGTTTAAATAGTTAATTTAAAACCTCACTGTCAATTTGGTAAAGCTAATACTTACCATTCCTCAGATTCAATATCTTCATTTACATCAAAATTGGAAGGATGTTGTTGATTTGTACCTACAGAAGCTAGTTCTGTACAGTGATTACCTAATCCTAAATAATTCAAAGCAATCTCATTAGAAACAATAGAATTATTAAAATTCTCTATCCAGTTGAATACTATCGAACGCTGAATAGTATTAAGAGGGGAGTCAGTTTCAATAAGTTGAGCATAGGGTAAACCAGTATCCTCAAGCAACTGGTAAAAGTCGTTATGCAACCCGCCCAAAACTAGCTCCAAACCATTTAATTTTTTAATATCGGCTTGGAATTGACTACCTTCATAGTATCGAAATTGCTTGCCAAAGTAATAATTTTTGATAACAACATAGTCAACTTGACTACCAAAATGGTTGTATAAATCCTGAAGATAATCTTCAACACAGTCTTTACGATGTGATATCGGGTGCAAGAAAGTAACGCGATATCCGAGATGGTTAAGATTTTCTATCAGTGCAACATCTTTATCAAAAAACTTGAACTCTTGATGGTTTTGACCTGGCATATCTGTCAAAACTACATCAATATTTGGAAACATTTCTAAGTCCAGTAATAATCTATCCGAATCGCCCCTAGACAATCCCAAATGGTTTATTTCAAAACCTTTTGATTTATACATCGATAGCTTATTACGATAACCGTGGTAGAAAACCCGCGCATTGCATTTACTTTTCAAGTACAATTCCAGCAAGAGCCGAGAAACTGTGGACTTACCCACACGAGCATCACCCGATGTAATTACAAAACGCTTTCCAAACATAAAAACCAAGCAAACTATTCAATTAAGCAGCTATATCTTCAGATGGTAAATTTGCATCTTGGTTTTTAGCTTTTTCTTTTTCTTCGTTTTCTCTAAGCTCTTTAGATTTTTCCACAACTGCTGGGTAGTAACAGTCATCTGGTTGTATATCAAAACCTAATAAATTAAATGCTGGCTTAATTTGCGCTTCAAACTCACCAAGCCAAGATTTAATTCTTGACTTAATTACAATATTTGTTTCTTTATGAGTCTGACCTTCATTAAAGGTTAAAGCATGACGGTCAAGAAAGTCATAAGACTTGTAGAATAAATCTGGCATTAAAAGTTCTATCAGACCTTCTGCAAGCATATTCTGACGTAAGGAAGAGTCATTATATCGCTCAAATTTTTCTTCTTCACCATGAAACAGATTTTTGACAACAATATAATCTACTTGGTTTTTACAAAGCTCACGAAGTTTTTCTAAAACATTTATAGAGTCAAGAACTCTACTAATGACTGAAACCATTGTCACTCGACAATTAATTTCAGTTTTCAGAACTTCAAAAAATGCAAGCTCTTTGACATAACTTTCAAAAAAACCTCCAGATTGTGCAGGTAAGTCTAATAATGTGATAGGACAATCACTCTCATCTAGATTAATTAATAAATCATCAGCACCACCTCTATGAAAAATATCAATATAACGTATTATAGGGCGGTAATCTTTTTGAAAATATCTTTCTATCTGAGGATTCCTTAAGTCAGCTTCATAAGCAACACAGGGTAAATTTTTATTAATGTAAAGTTGAAATATTGCTCGTGCAAAGGTACTTTTACCCACGCCACCTTTATCACCTGTTATAATTATCAGTCGCTTTTGAGGCTTATCATTAGTATTGGAGGAAGTATTGTTTGACATGGCTGGTTGTTCTTTATTTTTTCTTGTCATAATATTATTTACAAAGTACCTAAACTTTGTTGTGTTAGGTTAATGTCAATCTAACTTTTTAATTTATAAACAAAAATCAATAAATTAATGAAATAAAGAAATTAGCAACTATATTACTCAATAAATTTTTCCTAATTTATTTTGAATAAACTACTTTGAGTATGTAATCTCTTGTTCAAAAAGACAAGCAACAAAATTCCACATTAAACCAACATTTGTTGTTATGTAAATTAGTCATAAATTTTATGTCGTTTAAAGTTACTTGACTTTCAAAAAGGGGATTATGATATTTTGATTGGAAATAATCTATGAATGAAGTACGAGCTGATTACGATGGTGCTTGGAAGGAAGGTGTAGAACAATATTTTGAGGCGTTTCTTGCATTCTTTTTTCCAGATATTCAAGCAGAAATTGACTGGGAGAGAGGCTATGAATTCCTCGATCAAGAATTGCAGCAGTTGATGAGAGAATCTGAAATTGGTAAACAATTCGTCGATAAGCTAATCAAAGTTTGGCTAAAAAATGGAAAGGAAACTTGGTTGCTTATTCATCTAGAAATCCAAAGCCAAGTAGATCCCAACTTCACTAAACGGATGTTTTCTTACCACTACAGAATATTTGACCGTTATAACCAAGAAGTTGTTAGCTTGGCAATTCTGGGGGATAATCAAGCCAACTGGCGACCACAAGAGTATAGTTATGGTCGTTGGGGATGTCGCCTTAGTCTTCAATTTCCCATTGTCAAGCTACTGGACTATGAATCTCGTTGGTCAGAATTAGAACAAAGTGATAGTCCTTTTGCCGTTCTGGTGATGGCGCACCTGCGGACACAAGCGACAACTCAAGATTTAACTGGTCGTTTGCAGTGGAAGTTGAGCCTAATTAAACGAATGTATGAGTTAGGCTATAGTAGAGATAAAATCCAGCAAATATTCCGGTTGCTAGATAGATTAATGACTCTACCACCGGAGTTAGACTTAAATTTCAAAGCAGAATTGGAGCGTTTTGAGGCTGAACAAAAAATGACATACATGACAAGCATAGAACGCATAGGTATAGCAGAAGCTACCCAGAAATATATTGCTCAAATCCTAACAATTCGATTTAAAGATGTTTCTACTGAATTAGTAGAAAAATTAAATAAATTATATGATATTGAGTTATTGAATCAATTGTTAGAAAAAGCAGTAACTACAGGTTCAATATCTGAGTTTGAGCAACAATTAAGTCAGGAAGATACAGATACATAGTGTTAAAGTTGCACGGAACGCTGGCCGTATAGTCATAAATTCTAACTATCAACTAACTTTTTTTTACTTTCAAATACAAATTAATTCCCCAATCAAATCTGCTGCCCGCTTTCCATATTTTTGCTGAATAGCGTCCCTGTACGGCAAGCAATCTTCACTTAAAAAGTCGCGGATAAATAGAGAAAAATCAAATCCTCTTTTCGAGTCCACGTATTCTGCTAATTCAATATTAAACAGTGATTTAAATTCATCCTCTCTTTGTTTCAGTGCTGAATATTTAGTTAAATTGTTGGCTTGGAAGATTGGTTCAACTGCTTGATTAAACAGTTTTTCCATTAAAATATCTTTCATATCTCCTTCTATATTTTTGTACCAAATTTTACTCACAAGTATAATAACTTCTGTAAAGCTGAATCACCTCTTTTTGTGCAGTTAAAGTCTAAAATACCAAACATCTTACCGCCTGATGTCCCTCATCTTTCCCAAAATTTTTCGCTCTCTAACTCCAAGGAAAATGGTAAACATCCAGGATTGGCAGCCGCCCACTCCTTAGCTTCTGCAATTAAAGTTTCGTTACCCGAATCGAGGTAGAATTGCATTTTGGCACTTTGCTCTAAGTGATCGCGTTCTTGAGTGCTGAGAATATGTCCCGTGATTACGCAGTATTGGCGCACCTTAGCCTTAGCTTGGGTTAAAGCCATTAGCCGTAGTTTTGTCACTCGCTTGAGTTCCTCAATGCGGTAGGAAGCATCAGCAGTCTCGTCACCAACAGATGCACCGTGCAAGCCGTTGTTAGGGTTTTGGAGTGGTTGTTCTAGTGGAACCGCAGCAGGTATCGAAACTACACCCAGCCCGTTATCCTCCGTGTTAGATAAGTTTTGATTATCAACTTTTGACGACGTGCCGGAGCTACACAGGTATATAAAATCCTGATGAGAACTGAATTCATTTGATTGTAAAATATTTGTATGAACTGAATTCTCTAATTGATTACTGGTTTTATTTAAATTAATTTCAGCAGTATTAGAAGAATTTATGAATTCAACATTTTCCGCTTCCGCAGACTGGATTAGAGCTGAGTCTGACTGAGAAACATCGGGTTGTTCAACTACCTCTGCTGACGCCAGCCCTTGGAGGGCTGTAGCAGCAGGAGATAAAAACTTACAAAAAACCTTCATATAGAAAGAATGAACGTAATTACTTATTCCACAAGGATTTTGAGTATCGTGTTTTACAAATGAGCTTTGAGATTCGTAAAATTGCCCGTTCTCGCTTGATTCATAAGGGTTGAAGCTATTTTCTGCCCAAGGGTCTAAAATGTAGCGTGTGGGATGCCACAAATGTAAGTGCTTTTGTAGTGTCTCTTGAGAGACAGTTTTGTTAAAGCGGCGTTTATACTCAGCACGTATAGCTTTTGCCCGTTCAGTAGCCCCAACTGGTAACCCACTATCCCACTCTATTGCTGTTACTACTATCTGGATGCGTCTTTGGGCTTGTTGGCTACGTTCCCAGTTCTGCTGGTGGCGGCGGTCAAATAAAATTACGTTATCTTTGGGTTCATCGATCCTACTAACACCTGCTATGGCTTCTCCAAACGTATTAGCGAATGTACCCAACAGTCGTTCGGGATAACTAACGTATGCACTGTACCATTTGTTACGAATTGTGCATTCTACCCAATGCCGTACTCTAGCTTCGATTTCATGTTGGTGTCGGCAATATTGCTTATAGCCAGGGGCGTTGATTGCGGTGGAGAGGCAAAATTCGACTAATTTATTGCCTCTTAAGTCTAGAAAGACAATTCCGTAGCCTGCAAAGATTTGTAGGAGGGTGTTTGTTTGTCCTTGTCCCGTCCAACCGATCGCTATTGTTTCTTCCCAGTTGGCACGCCACTGTGCAGCATCAGCAGACTCTTGCTTACGATATCTCTCCTGTGCAATTTGTTTTTTGGCTTTGTTCGCTACCCGTTTTAATTTGGTTAAATCTTGCCGACTGGCTGCGCGATCGCAATAGTCGAGGAAGATAGAAACGGAATCGCTAATTGGTTGTAAGTCATCATCAAGTAAAAATGACCCACTACCCGGTTGCATGGGACAACGGATGGCTTTGTAGTTGGTTATTTGTTTGGCGCTATATGGTTTAGTGTTGGGGAAGATTTCTAGGTGTCCTTGACGCAGGATAAAGCCTGCATTTCTCAAGGTAATTTCTAAGGCGCAGGCTATAGCAAAGGTTGGCAGGGGAGATGCAAAGTTTAAGATCAAATGATAACCACCACTAAAGCTGGACTGGAGAATGACGATATCGACTATGCCAATGTCCTCTAGTGCGGCTTTGATGCGATTTATAGATTCAATGTTATGGTAGTCGCCAAAACAGTCTAAATCGATTGTGGCGTAACGGGTTGTGTTGTCAAAACGCAGACCTACTAATTTTGACTTATCTTGGTGCAGCTTCCACAGTTGGGAAGGTTGCAGGTAATGGTCGATAGTACGCCATGCTGGTTTTGCACCTTCTACTAAAGAAGGGGCAACTATCGCCCCAAATGGATGCCAAAAACGCTCTACGTAGCGTTTACCCAAAGATTCTGCGGGTAGGTGGGGTTTGATTTTCTTTTTTGCAGGCTGTGAAAGACTTAATTGGGGCCTGTTATCAACATCTGCCCCGAAATCTTCTTGGAACATGAGTGACTGTCCTGATGGTTTTAGTGCATCAGGTAGCCTCGCTGTTGATCAAAATGTGTTAGCCTAAATTTGAAATTTTTGTTTTATTAAGAAGCGGTTGGTTATCCGCTTGTTGGAGGCGACTGGTAATCGTCTCATGGTTGAAAGCAAACAGAGGTTATACTTGTTTAGGCTTAGACATACGTAGGCTTAGGCTAAGATTTAGTCCAACACGCTTCACCAACAACAATGCGGCTACCCAACTTTTTTTTGAGAGATTTTTAAGTACGTCAGTTCTAGCGAAGTTGTGACTAAATCTAGAAAATAGTTTTGGAATAAGAATGCAAAGCTAGTAACACCTAAAAGTGTCACCAAAAACTGACAGAGGTTAGTACAATGGGTGAAGATGAAATTACACTCCACCAACGAATTTAAAGACAAAAAACAGTCAAATATATCCATACGAGTTCAGCACCCAAAATATGAACTCGTACTGCAATCAGTATTGAGATGCTAATCTATTAGGTAACGTTAAATTGTGGGATAAATTCTCTGCTAGATTAACTGCTCACAGCTACCTATGCAGCACGAATATTATCCTTTTTTCTATTTGTAGACACTTCCATTGCTTTCATTTGGCTCTTATAGTCCTCCCAAGTTTTTTCAAATACGTCAGATTCATACATCCGCAATAAAACCTCCTCTTTATCAGTTAAATTTGGTAGTTTTAACAATTCAGCTAAAGATACCTGAACTGGAAAAACATCTCTAAACTTTTCCATTAAGTGAAGAATTCTTGCTCTCTGTTCCGCAGATGGTTCATCTTGCAAATCCGCATCAATCTGTCGCGGACGTAGATTCACAATTTCTAGGTTCATATTTACTAAATTCCTCAATCCAAACACAACAAATTCATTAGTTATACCAATAACACGCCCCACAATTTCCAACTCTGTCCGCAGTCTTTCCTTAAATTGATATACTTGACCAACTTGGAAACGCCGAAACGGATTGCGATCGCCATTCCGCATCCAAGCGATACCATCACTTATACTACCTATCTCGCCTGCTTCAATTAGGTCTATAACCTGGTTACAGATATCTTGATTGCAAACGAACTTGTACGCTGCATCAATACTTCGGTTAAATTCCGCCTCCAGTGCAATAACTGCCTTAAATTTTTGCAAATCTCTTAATTGAGAAATATATTCAAATACTTTTTTACCCTTGTGATAACTGCCAACACTTATCCTTAGATTCTCCGATACCTCCTGAATCACAGGTTTACCCTTATTTAATTGAGCTTTATTCTCATCTATCGAAGTGTTCAAATTTGAATACTTCGTTTCATTCAAACGACGTGCACTTTCCCGTTGTCTTTCTTTCGCTTGGGGACGAAGTACGCTTTCCCAGTACTGCCCCTCGTGAAATTTTTGGTAATGAGTCTTCCCGCCTTCGCGGTGGAGATTAAAATCAAGCACTAATTTCAAATCTTCTTCAGGCGAACTAGACTCGACAAATTCTACTTTCACAGCAGAAATTCCCAACTGGCGGGCTATCTGCAAACGACACTTGCCTGCCAAGACGACATTTACACCTGTGCGTGCAGATACCTTTAAAGATTCCAGAATCCCTTTTTCCGAGATACTTTTTTCTAAAGCTGGACGCTTCTCATTTTCACCATATATTTCTATCAGCTTCGGATGAACGACCAACTCCGCAGGAGAAATATATACAATTGCCGGACTATGCACCTCAGACATATTGATACTCCGGGTCACAAATTGCCTAAAAAAGATAAGTTCAATTTTGAAAAGCCTGAGCAGAAAGCAGGAAAACTCAAGCAGCAGGACTGATGGCACTTTCTACAGTGAAAGTGATATTATTAAAAAATAATTAATTTTTGTAAATAATGAACAATTAATTATCAAACAATCTCCCGAAGAGAATTTTTGCAGTAGAAAACTATTATTATTAACCCATTTAAAACCAATTTCATTGAAGAGATATTTTTTGGTGTTATTTTTGGGAAAAATACATCTACCGAAAGAAAGATTTGTAAAACTGGCTAAACTCATGATATGATGTCTCTAGTTAATTAAATTGACAAAACAATGTTCCGCCTTGTTTTACTAACAGGTGGGCTTGTTTTCTCCTCAAAGCCCTGGTGCAAACAGGGCTTTGGGTGGGTTTTTAGAAAAAATGAACGCTACAAAAAGAGTATATCAGGCTTCATTCCATTTGGCAAAATTGTACAGTAAAGAGGGGTAAATTTTTAGATGCCTCATCTTCAGATATTAAATTCTCTTGAAAAACAAGCACTAGAACACATAGCGGCAACGAGCAGCGATGAAGTTAGCAAAAGAGCGAAAATTCTGCTAGGGCTAAACGAAGGCAAAAAATATGTAGCTTTAGCCCAAGAGATTGGTGTAACCGAAAACTCAATAGCAAAGTGGAAGAAAAGATGGACATCAAGTACCATCTTGTCAGAAACCCAAGAGTCGGCGATCGCAAAAGCTAATGAAGTATTGGGTGTCAACGTAGGCAGACCTAAGAAGTGCAAAAGTACAGAGGCAAGCAAAATTGTCGAAATCAGCGAATGGAGCAAGAACCGAAAACCTAGTCGCTCAAAGCACCACTACCATATGCAGGTAGCAGAAGAAGCCGCTAGGAGAGGTTTACCAACACTATCGCCCAGAAGTATAGGACGCATTTTAGAAGCTCAACCTTAATAGAAAGAGTCATCAAGCAAATATTATCCTAGCCCAAGGGAGTAGTTTTGCAATCCCAGTTTTTACCGAGGCTTTTCATCACACTCTAAGCAAGCATTTCCACACACTTGACCACTTGAGCAGAGGTCACTTGTTGCGCGATCAGAAAATCAACGAGTCCATCAAGTTTTTTACGGTTGTAGACGGTAGAATAGCCTTGGATTCGGCGTTCTTTGCAGAACTGTCGCAGCTTCCGTGCACCTAAATCCAAAAGCTTCTCCCTTTCTTCCATAACATCTACCAGCACAAGCTGTCTGGCTTCATCCACAATCCCAGTTTCAACAACTGGCGGCGCAGTTTCAATAATCGAAGATTCTGGTTTAGAAAATTCTTCCCGAACAGAAACAGCACCAACACCAGTCAAATCACCCTGAGTATCCAAAACAGGCAACTCTTCAGAAATCACCCCAGTACTATTAGTAACTGGAAGTGATACTGATTGAGCAGGGACAAATATCACATAGAAGATTGGGAAGACCATCAAAAACAACTCGATTGGAAACAAAACATCGTTAACAGATTGCACAAAAGGCGATATTGCAAAAGCAGACATAGTGTGATTCCTCCATGAATTACTGATGGGCGGCGTTTAGCGGCTTACCACCCAGTAGCGGGGGAAACCCCCGTACTGAGTGAAAGCTTTTATACGTATCCCAAGCAATCGCAGGAGGAAGGAGGATAAATTGCCTTTTTAAGCAATTAGATGAACTCAGTTTTCCAAAATTTGCAGTTGTTAAATTGGATAAATTACCAGTTCAAGATACAGAAATTGCAAAAATGCGAAATGCGATTTTACCGACTTGCACCCGCAGCTTTTAGAAACTTCCTTATTCATCCCAGCACTCCAGATTTTTTACTCTTAAGGTAGTTAACGTAGCTAACCAAGTTGTAGTTATATCTAAGTTCTTGAGGAACGAAAGTTGAGTAGGGATGCAGCGATACACCATCACGACGAAAGCGATGACAGGGCGCATATATATCAAAAAAGATAGATATTTCATCACCATCAACTTCGATTTGAGCTATGCCCTTGAGTTCCTTTACAAACTCTAAAACTCGTCCTGATGCTACATAGTCAAAGACCACTACATTTCGAGTACGGAAATACTGAATGTAAGAAAGAAGTTTCGCTTCCATATCAAGCTCAAGCAGTCTGTCAGAATGTTTAAGCAAGATACCGGAATAGGAAAAAGAAAACCTACGGTTAGCGTATTCATCCCACAAGATAAGATTGCCGTAAAATTTGTAAATATTCGCTTGATTGGACGATATTTCTCTATTTAAATTTTCGACAACAGCATCATCTTCAAATGGAAATAACGCCTTACGTTCATCCCATTGTTTATCTGGACAGCAACTATGTTCTAAACATCCATATGGATGAATCCCACAAACAATATTATTGGCACCATGCAGTAACTTACACCCAGCACATACTTGTAAATAGCAAGAACTAAATTCTTCGCTATTAACTGCATTAATATAGCGTCGGTGTATATCTAAATGCTCCTCTAAAGCTTCATAAGGTAAAGGTTTATATGAGGAGAATGTTTGTCCAATTAATCTGTCTGGATCGGTTTCATCATAGATTACTGCCAAGTCGTCAATTTGCTGAGAACGTAATTCTTCGTAAAGTAGGAATTTCCGATATGGTTCTTCCTCAAATCTAGAAACAACCAAGCACTTTGAATCAGGATGTCCCTCAAAATTCATCACCTTGTAAGTGTAAATTAAAGGCAGACAATCAGATTTTTCAGAGTTCTCAGCTTTTGTTAATACAAGCGGTTTTATGTCAGCTATTTTTGCAGTTTCTCTACTCGAATTAGTTTCCTCCGATTCTTCAACAATGCTTAAGAAAGCACCGCCCAAGGAAGCAAGAATAATTCCGGTAAAGCCCAATACAATAGCACCAGTGCCAATATAGGCAATTTGTCCAGAGCGTTCTTTCTCAACTATTGGGAATCCGCCCCTAGCTAAGTACAATAAGCCCAAACCAGAAAAAGTTGCTATAGTGCCTAAAGCAATAGCAGTCAAAGACACCATTCCAAAAGCAGCATTAAGGTTTCTCAAGCCATTAAACGCAAACTTCTTCAACATAATTCATCCCTCCAAAATGCAGGTCACAAGATTTTTAATTACTCTCGCCCCGGCACAAATTGGGATTTGCTGAGAATTACACCACTAACCTACCCCTTACTCTATTAACAATTCCACAACTATTTAATAGATATGTACTCGTTAATTTTCAGTCTCAGTAGTAGTTTCATTCCCAATGGTGATAGCAAGAATCGAACTTGCTTTGTTGCTTAAAACAACAATCTAACCGAACTGAAATATCACCAAATCACAATATATAGAAATAACATATCTACTTTCCAAAAGTCCAAGTATTAGTTTCGTTTAATTCCAATTCTTCAAAACAGTTAGCAAAACCCGTAAAATGAAAACATCTTAGCGGCAGCCGAGATATTAATAGTAAAGAAAAATTTTCTAGTTTAGCCAACTGTTGTAATCTCAATAAATCGTCGCTAAAACTATCGCTAACAAAGTGCAATCTATCAAAATTATCAATCACAAGTAGTCTATTGAATCCTTCAGATAATTCGGTTACTATATTTTGCCAATCCTGCTGGTAGTACAAATCAAAACTCATAGGAATAACATCAAATAGATGAGCTACACTAAAAGGATATTCAAGATTAAGATAAACAGACTTTAAAGTAATATCTTTAAGTAAACAATTTTTAACAGTAAAAGTCTTAGCAATATCCTGTTTACCCCATAAATTAACATTCTTGCCTGCATTTAGTTTACCAATCAACCAAGTATATTCTTTATAACGTAACATTACCATTATCCTTTAGATAAACTACAATTTGTTTGAGATTAAATGTGTGATTTTTTGATTGTGTCTTTCTAAACTTTTTCTAGAAAATTTGTTAGATACAATAAAATTATCTAATAAAAAATCAGGTGATTGTGAAAGTCTTAATAGCACACCATCATCACCACTACTGCGATGATAGTAATGAACAACAGGTGATTGGATAACTGTCAGGTTATCGTTACGAATTGCTCGCCCTGTAACTAGCCCATCCATAATAAATTTAGCGGCAGCAGCTACATTATCACTATCTCGTGCAAAATTTTTGAGATACCAATGAAACTCAATCCAAACTGTACTATCTAAATAAAATTCACATTCTCTAACAAATTCACCAATTAAGTTTGTCCAGTACTTCTTAAGTTCAGCACTAGCTTGCCAACTCGACCGTGCCTGGTTGATAATTTCGTTCATACAAGGGGGTAAAGGCATGGTCAGTTCAAATATCATCTTCACCACCATCTTTAAAGTTATTTAAAAATTCTTCGACAACGTTTCTAAATTTCTTGTATGATCTACCATCTTGACGGGATAAATTGAATACTGCTTTGACAATTTCATCAAGTTTATAGCCCTTTTGATGCAAATTCATAATTGAGTTTCTTGCTTCTTCGTCCAGCTGCACCTTAAAACTAAAACTGCCCTCAAAATCAGTCTTAGATTGCTTAGTTTTAGTAGCAGTAGTGGCTTTAAATTTACCATTATCATTACTACTACTCTCGCCATACAGACTAGCGGCAAATTCATCAAAGTCTAACCCAGATTTCCATGCTGTATAAGGATCGTTCTGGTTTTTTGCTTCCAAGAGTAATTGCTGAAAGTATTCAGGGTCTTCATCGTCAGCAACATATAAAGCTTGGAGTCGTAAAACTTCAGTCGTCTTGTACAAAAAATCACCGTATCCCAGCAAATAAACTGCACGCTTATCTTTATCGTCCCCAAGGATAATACAACTATCTTCAGGACGGGTTGTAACAAAGGCTGTCTTCGCTGGAAAGTTTGAGCGAATCAACGGGTCTATCACATTTTTGTCAGGTCGTTGAGTATATAACAATACATGAATCCCCGCACCACCCGCTTTTGCAAGCAACTTCATCAGCGCAGTCTCAATGCGATCGCAGTAGTTATCATCGGAAAGTAGGTCAAAACACTCGTCAATTAGACAAATCACTCGTGGCATGATGCAATCAGGTGCGAACCGTGAGTTGTACTGTGCGATCGTTTCAATGCTGCTGTGGCGTTCAAATTCCTGGTAGCGCAATTCCATTTCTTCGACTAAGTAATCAAGTAAGTTAGCGGTAGACTCTGCATCACGCGCAACTGGGGCTACAAGATGGGGAAGCCCATCAAACTTACCAAAGGTCACTCGTTTAACATCTGAAAGTGCCAATCGCACAACAGAAGGGGGATATCGTCGCACTAAATATAAGATTGCGGCTTTCTCAAACTGTGACTTTCCACCCCGCGTCCGCCCACCACCCAGGATATGGGTCACGTTATCGCTATAAAGGGGAATTTCGACATAAGTGCCATCAACATCAACACCACCAGGGATAGACACCGAATAAATATCAGGTTCGCCCTCAAAAGTAAAATAATCACGAAAATAAGCAAATTGTCTATCTAACCGGGGTATGTCAAATACAACTCCCCCAGGCACTACACTGACCATTGGCGCAACTTTTAAGCCTAATTCTTCACCAAGCTGCTGTACTAAGTCATTACCTATGTCTTCTACTTTTTTATAACTAACACCCCGTCCGAGTTTTACCCTAATACGGTTAAAAGTAGGGCCATTTTTGGCATCAATATACTTAGCATTAATATTAAAATCTTCTAAAGTATCAACTAATAGTTTTCCTGCTTGTCCCATAGTTAAAATATTTGAATTAACAGTCTCATTATTAGCAATTTCACTATTTAAACCTTTAGGCTCTTTTAAAATAATTGAGCCATCTACAGCCTGCTTTAAAGCTATTGGCTTATCCGTAGCACGGGCAACAAGCACTGCCGTTCTATAGCAATAGTTTTTAATAATTTTATCTTTAGATTTATTGGCTAAATCAGTAAAGTAACTAATTGGTTTATTATTTAAAAATAAATTATAAAGATTGTGCTGCACTACTTCATAGCCAATATGCTTGAGATAGATATTTTTGATGGACTCTATATATTCAAATAAAGATTCAATTGGCGAGCTACTAACTATCTCAATCATTTTTTGATACACGTTATTTTGCTCCCACTGTGATGGCATTCGATTGAGATGGATATATTCAAGTGCATAACGTACAAACTCGTACTGATTTAAAGTACAGTGTTCTGCACATATTGATAATATTTCATCATCGTTTGTACCTGCAATTACTGATTCGTATATTACCTGAAATAAAAATTCTAAGTTAAATTCAACAACTGGACGTGATAATTTTGCTCTAAAGTCAATCTGCTTTAAAACAGTTTCAGCATAAGAAACCATTATTTCAGGCAAAGCTTCCCTTACATTTTCTATAATCTCTTCATTGTCTAAACCATCCTGTTTGGCCTGTACAATTGCAGTCCAAAGCTGTTGTTTTTGAAATTCAGGATTAGTATTATTGTCATTGTATGGTAGTAACATTACTAAGTTTCACTTTCTAGAAATTTCAAACTTTTGTAAATGTTGCTGATAATAAGTTCTTAGTTGAGCAATTGATTTAGCATTTTGATTGTAATTATTACAAGGAAACGAAGCCCAAATTCTACCTACTTTGCATACAGCAGTATCAAACCTTCCTGCTTCAATGTCACTTAAAGCATTATTACGACGAATATATTCAATTGCCATCTTGTCCTGAGAAGCTGGACTAAAATCTTTTAAGTTTAACTTTGGCTGAAGATCATACCAACTTATATCCAACATTTGATAAGCACCAGCCGCAGTCGAACAAACATTTTTACCATTAATAGGAGCGCACTGTTTCTTTAACGGGTGCGTAGAAAAATCATTAAAAGTTCCGTTAAATACTAACTTGCGATAACTTTCTGGCTCACTGGTTCCTGTTTCTGCCCAACGAATTGTTGCTAAAAAAGCACTCAAACGTGGTGAATAAAGATGTGGTAAGTAATCTCTTGCACTAACTCTTCCTTTTAAACTATTTGACGACAATGAATAAACACCAGTACTTTGAGAAATTGAAAAATAAATTCCCAAAGTAATTAAGGAAGCAGTTGACAAATGAATGGGTTGAAAACGGGATATAAATTGATGACGAGGACTGAAAATCAATCCTACTAAACCACCAACAATAAACCCAAATTTCCAACTATCAACTGCTTTACCAAAACTACGCACTTGGCAAACACTATCCGCACCCTTGGATACCAATCCACATGGCAGTGAAGCTACTCCGAAAGAAAATGCAACAGAGCAGGCTGCACCAACTACACCTGATATAAAAATCGGTACAATTTGCATTGCTCTTGCCAATAGCTAAATAACTTTCAACGATTAGCTAAATATTCGTGTAAATAAGGACGGGGATTCTGCGGTACACCATTAACTTGAACCTCAAAATGTAAATGCGGCCCCGTCGAAAACCCCGTACTACCTACTGCTGCAATCATCTGCCCAGGGACAACAAGTTGTCTCTGCTGTACATACAGCTGACTGGCATGACCGTAGAGAGTAGATAAACTTCCCTGATGCTGAATAATAACTGCTTTGCCGTAACCATCCTTGTCACCCGCAAAAACTACTCGGCCAGCATCAACCGCATAAATTGGCGTACCCTTGGCTGCGCCAAAATCAATTCCCCTGTGAAACTTGCGATCGCCTGTAATGGGGTGTGTCCGCCAACCAAATTCACTAGTTACAGGAGTACCAGCCGCAGTAGGAAAGGCAATTCGACCGTTATTTAAAACCTGATTACTAACAACAGTTCTAGGTAGTATTAGATTCTGGAGAGATTTAACTAACAATTGAGATTCAATCCATCCAGAAACCTGGGGAATGACCATAGCTGCAATGACAACTGAGGTTGCGATCGCATATCTCCAACTTTCACTCGAATTAGTATCGGCTGTTTCATCCGAACTAGTTACAGTCGAATTACTAACCTCCTTTTTACCGTCAGTTTCAAAGATTATTCGCATTGTCTCAACGCCTTTTTGTATTAGCAGGAGAAACCTGCCAACAACCAATCTTTGCACTACTCAAGACTTCCTCAAAATCATTCTGAGCTACACGGCAATCAGGAGAACTTAGGCCATCTCCGGATGTTGCAGATTCCTTAACTTTAGGGGAATAGCGCGTAGAGACAGGATTAGAAGACATATTTACGCCAGGTGCAGCAGTAGAGACAACAGCTGGCGATAAAAATTGAAGCTTTTGTGCCAATGCCACAGCATTACGCCAGTTATAAAACTGCAAATACCCCGGTTGCAAGATATCTGCAATCCATACCAGCAGTACGAACCAAAAAATTGCCTTTACCCACATTAATCCAACTGCTTAACCACAGGCAGGGCAAAAGAAGGAACTTCCTTGGGTACAACTTCAATCTTCTTCCCAGCTGCATATCCTGGCCCGGTGTAACTGCCATTAAGGAGAAAATTCAACAGCATTATTAACAACCACACTCCTACAGCAGCGACACCTACAGGAGATTTAATTACATCTGATAAAAAATATACTGGATACCAGCCAAATCTCCAGGGATTTTGTGGATGCAACCTATGTGCTTTCCAAGTCTCAATGTAGGGAATTTCTATCTGAGGAACTCTCGGCTTATAAGCAGTAGGTGCATTAATATACCTAACTTCTACAGGTTGAGTATCATAAGTGGTCATAGGAGAAACGCTAGGTTGCTGATTTACCATTCCTCCTTGCTGTACCTGCTGTAACATATTTTGCAACCGATTGGCAGGCACAATTGCTCCACCTTCAGAATAATCAACATCAAAATTACGGCGTTGATTTCTACTCATAATATGACCTCAAATTAACTAGCTGGCGGGTTTATTATTTATTTGGGAGTTAGTATCTTCCCAAAAATCTTCATCTTGAAGTTGGGCGTAAAACTCTTCTGGAGATAAGATTCCAGGTTGATTTTGCACTCCATCTTCAACAAACTGACTACTATCTACTCGCCCTAATCCAGAAACAGTAGAACGAGGAGAAAATTGAACGACATTTTTAGCAGAAAACTCGTTATTAAATCTCATCCCAGGAGGCGAAACTGGGGGGATTAAAGAAGGCTGAATATCAGTATTAGAAACACCAACATGAAGTTGTTGATTGCCAGAATTTCCTAAGTTATCAGAAACTTCATCTGTTTCTTCAACTGCATTGTTATAGTCAGAAATTCCCCAACTCAAGAAACAAGCAAACCCTGCCAGAAATATAACTGCACTCATCCAATGCACTCCTGAATTGGGAGATGGCATCATCTCAACCGTTGTCCGAGTTGAACCTTCCAGGGTAGTACGAATAGGGGTACGTTTGACTGCCGCTACAACATTGAGCGAACACAAAGCTATGCAAATTATCGCAGCAGCAAACTTGACATACATGACATCACTCCCCTGATTTATTAACAGGCTTTTTATTAGGAATTGGATTAGGTAATTGCTTCTTCATGTGTTGGAGATATATTCGCCTTTGTTCCTCCTTCTGGCGTATTTTCTCGCGGATGTCTGCCACCTGTGCCATCTGCTCTACTGGATCTAAATACCCCCGTGCCCGTAACAGATGCGCCTGTGCAAGCGAGTATGGTTCTTGAGCATTCCTAATCTGAATTAGCATTTGATTAGACTTGTCCGAAATATTAACTTAGAAAAAGAAAAATGGTAAAACATTAAATTGAGCGTCTACTATTTTTCATAATTAGTTATGGTTTTTGATTATATCGAGAAATATCCA